>JBDTHH010000734.1:0-4462 GCA_039937055.1 Ktedonobacteraceae bacterium
GGCGAGGCAAGCCACATAGGCGTACGTGTACGCCTATAAAGGGACCAGTTCCGGGCTCCGTAGGGCGTGATTTGCCTCGCCAGTCACCCACGGACGGGCCTGCGGCCTGACTGGCGAGGCAAGCCACGCCCTACGGATTCGCCGCTCACTTTCTATCGATGAGGGCTTACGTTCACGCCTATGAGGCAAGCCACGCCCTACATAGATATACCAGGTACACGAATGACTAGTATTGCACCCGACACAACTCAGGTAGATAACGAACCGCTCCAGCAGTTGCTGGAGGCTGTCTCTCTGTACCTGCATATTCCCTTTTGCCACACGCGCTGCCACTACTGCGATTTCAATACGTACGCCGGCATGCTTCCCCTGCGCGAACCATATGTCAGGGCTTTGCTGGCTGAGATCGCGCTCGCCGGCGACCTGGCGCGGCGAGCCGATGGCAGCGTCCGACGCGCGCGTACCATCTTCTTCGGTGGCGGCACACCCAGCCTGCTTCACGTACCGCAGATCGCACGCTTGCTTGACACCTGCCGCGCGGCTTTTGCCGTTGATCCAGGCGCCGAGATTACCCTGGAGGCTAATCCGGGTACGCTCAACCAGGAACACTTATTGGGATTGCGCGCCGCTGGCGTGAATCGTCTGAGCATGGGGGCGCAGAGTTTCGACGCCGGGCTGCTTACAAAGCTGGGACGCATTCACTCGCCACTGGAGATCACCCAGGCTGTGCAATATGCGCGTGCGGCCGGGTTCACCTCGATCAATCTCGATTTCATGTTTGGCCTGCCCGACCAGACGATGCAGCACTGGCGCGAGACCCTCGATCAGGCTCTGGCCGTAGGGCCAGAGCACCTCTCGCTCTACTCGCTCATTATTGAGGAGGGAACGGCGTTCTACGACTGGGCACAAGAGGGGCGCATTACTCCTGGGGACGAAGACCTGTGTGCCGATATGTACGAGTACGCCGATGAACTCCTGCAGGAGGCCGGGTACGAGAACTACGAGATTTCGAACTGGGCCCTCCCCGGCCATCAATCCGAGCACAACCTGACCTACTGGCGTAACCTGCCTTACCTTGGACTGGGGGCAGGCGCGCATTCATTCTTTCACGGCAGGCGTTTCTCCAATGTGCTGGCGCCGCTACAATACATCCAGTTGCTCAAGGCCGGACAGCGACCGGAGGCGGAAAGCGAGACCATAGATCGCACGCAGCAGATGTCCGAGACGGCCTTTCTGGCATTTCGGACCGCCGCCGGCCTGCACCTGCCCACCTTTGAACAGCGCTTTGATGAGCCGTTCGCACGCTTTGTCGGCGACCGCCTGCGCCTGGTTGAGCAGGCCGGCCTGATCGAGCGGCAGGACGAATGGGTGCGCCTCAGCAAACGAGGCCGCCTGCTGGGTAACGAGGTGTTTTTACGGTTGTTACCGTAAGGACGCGCTTGATCGCGTCCTGCTAAAAAGGATACGCTTGTGACGCAATCAGCTCTTTCACCATGGCGCGTGTATGAAATATTGACCCCCAGCCAGTTTCAGAGCATGAAACAGGCAGGCATCGGTGCGCTTCATGCCCAGTTGCTCTCCAATCGTGGCATCAAGACGCCAGAGGCTATGCGTCACTTCCTTGACGCGCGCTACGACCAGATCCCTGACCCGCTTACACTGATCGATATGCCGCGCGCCTGCCAGCGCATCCAGCAGGCGCTCGACAATCGGGAACACATCACAGTCTACGGCGACTACGATGCCGATGGGGTTACCTCCTCAGTGCTCCTGACGCGCGCTCTGCGCGCGCTTAAGCAACCTGACGCGCCCCTCGATTACTACATCCCCAGTCGCCTGGATGAAGGCTGCGGGCTGAACAAGGGCGCCCTGGACAGCCTCAAAGCACGCGGCACCTCCCTCATCATCACCACCGACTGCTCCAGCTCCGACGTTGCCCAGGTCCACTACGCCAGAGAAGCGCTGGGCATCGATATCATCATCACCGATCACCACCAGCCTCCCCAGGAACGGCCCGCCGCCTACGCCATGATTAATCCCTGGCGACCTGACTGTGTCTATGGCGAGCGCTACCTCTGCGGTGTGGGGATCGCGTTCAAACTGGCTCAGGCCCTGTATCGCGCCTACAAACGACCGTTGGAACTGGAACTGGAACTTCTCGATCTTGTGGCGATCGGGACCGTGGCCGATGTCGCGTCCCTGCTGGGCGAGAATCATACACTGGTGCGCCTGGGCATGGAGCGCCTGAATCGTACACAAAAACCCGGCTTGCAGGCGCTGATACGTAATGCTGGGCTGCAACCGGGGCACCTGCGCGAGCGCGATATCGCCTATGCGCTGGCCCCGCGCATCAACGCTGCCGGGCGCATGGAGCACGCCAGCATCGCCTTTGAACTGCTCGCCACCGATGATCGCCGCGAGGCCAATGACTACGCCGCCAGGTTGGAGCAGCTTAACCAGGCGCGCCAGGTCCAGACAGAAGAGTTGATGAGCAAGGTACGCGAGGAGGCCGAGTTGCGGCCCAACGACCTGGTAGTGCTGGTGAGCGGCGAAAAGTGGCCCGAAGGCATCATCGGCCTGGTCGCGGGCAAGCTCGCCGAAGAGATCAACCGTCCGGTGCTGGTGCTGAGCAGGGGCGCCGAATTCAGCCGAGGCTCGGCGCGTAGTCGCGACGGCTTCAACATTATCCACGCGCTACGCGATTGCGCCCCCCTGCTGGTACGCTACGGCGGTCACGCGCAGGCCGCGGGCTTCACCATCGCCAACGACCGCATCGAGGACCTGCGCCGGCACCTGCTGGGCTGGCACGAGAGCGGCATGGCCTCCGCCATTCTGGTAGAACCAGGGGAGCCTGACCTCACAGGACTGATTGCGGAGCCGGAGAGCGCGCCGCCGAGTCAGCACATGGCCGATCTCATCTTCACCAGGCCAGAGCATTTCAAGTACAGCACCTACAACAAGATCCGCCAGCTCAGCCCATTCGGCGCCGCCAACCCGGAGCCTGTCTTCAAGGCCGAAGGCGTACGGCTCATCAATTGCTGGCCAAGCGGCGTTGATGGTCGCAACCTGCGCATGCGGCTGGGCATTGGCGCTACACAGCAGGTGACCGGTGTGCTTGTGCGCGGCCGTTCGCAATTGTCCGCGCTCAATGGCGTCGAGCGCGTTACGATCATCTTCCGCCTGGAACCTGCCTGGAGGCCCAATGAAGGCGAGAGCACACAGGACATCTCGCTGAAGATCCTGCATATTGAAGCCCAGGAGATGTAAGGCGAGCGAGGGAGGCATGCAGGCCAGCGGAGAGGCAAGATGTCGCAGGCGTGCAGGGCGCAGGCCTTGTCGGCGGGCAAGGGGAGCCGAAGCGGCGCCCGTACACGAAAGAGGCGAGGGCGCGTTGGGGCCGGGCACAGGCCGGCGCATTCGATTTCCAGCCAAATTTCGAGAAATGCGGAAGGATGGTAACCGCTTTTTCTGTTACACTGAAGGCAACTGAACGAATGTTTGAGATGCAAAAAGGAGATACGATACATGGCTGAAGACAACTTCACGCTCACGACGTTTTACACTTCCTGGAAAGCGTACCAGGAGCACATCAAAGGGGCGCTTGCCCCGCTCAGCGCTGAGCAGCTTGAGCTGCGCGCCGCACCTCACCTGCGCTCTATCGGCGAGAATGCCCTGCACATCATCGGCTGCCGTGCCGGCTGGTTCACCGAGTTTCTGCGCGAAGACTGCGGCGCCGACGTGAAGGAGTACGCGAACTGGGATGTGCCTGGCGCGCCCGCCCGAACGCCCGCCCAGATGGTGCAGGCCCTCGACCGTACCTGGCAGTGCATGACCGCTTGTCTGACGCGCTGGAGTCCCGACGATATGCGACACACCTTCTCCGACGACTGGGACGGCAAACACGTCAACCTGCCGCGCGCCTGGGTTGTCTGGCATGTGATGGAGCATGACCTGCACCACGGCGGCGAGCTCTCGCTCACCTTCGGCATGCACGGACTCCCGGCGGATTTCCCCGGCTAGAGCCTGTGAAAGACTCGACATGGAGAAGTGGGAGCATCCAGAGGGATCGCTCCCATACGCGTTAAATTAAGCCCTGAACGAGCAGGTATCGGGCCGATCTCTTATGTTAACGCGTATGGGAGCGATCCCCCGCGGGCGCCCTGTGACCAGACACGCAGCATACCAGCCTCCGCGCTCCCCGATGTAGTAGCAACGAATGCGCTAGCCTGCTCCCTGCGGCCGTCGCCTACGGGTACACACCCCGGATCTCAGTGGCTTCAGCGACGCGGGCCACGGCGAGCAGGTAGGCGGCCATGCGCAGGTTCGTCTGCTGCTCCTCTGCTTTGTTGACTACCGCCTGGAAAGAGCGCACCATGATCGACTCCAGGCGATCGTTGATCTCATGCTCAGCCCAGAAGAACCGTTGCAGATCTTGCACCCACTCGAAGTAACTCACGGTGAC
>JBDTHH010000735.1:0-3273 GCA_039937055.1 Ktedonobacteraceae bacterium
AGAGCGTGCTTTTCTGGAAGCAATGCCGTCGCTGATGAATGTGCTGAGCGGCCGCAATGGCGCGTGGTGTTCTCTGGCACTGGCGACCCTTGGAAATCCCAGAAATCTGCTGTCGGCGGCAGGACCAGGTTTTCTGGCTATCGGTCAAGGACTTACTACACTGCTGCGACGAGGAATTGATAGCAAGTACGCGAGTCAGCAGGATGAGAAGATTCAGGCTGAACAGCGTAGGAAGGATGAGTTCGCTGCAAATATCGCAAAACTTTTCCCTGAAAAAAATGTGCGCCAGGCGCATAGAAGTAGCCTGGGAGCTATCTATCAAGCAGATCAGCGGATTTTGTTCTGGGAGTGTTACTGGCAGCAGGTCACTCATCTGTTATTGTCTCAGAAAGCAACGGTGGTGCTGGATCTGCTCGCGTTCTGGTTTGAAGATGGATACCACCCCTCGTTTTCCCAATTCTGCCTGCCACAGACATTTTTTCTCGAATTCGGCGAGGCTATCGAGGCGGTTCACAAGGAACAAAAGTTTGTTGAGACTGCGCGAAAGGTACTGGCGCGAAAGAGCAGTAGCCATCAACTCTATCCCTGGTATGGGGTGATACAGAAGTACTTTATGGAACCGGAGCGCAAGGGACTCGCCTCTTTCTGGCGACCCCGGGCATAACAAAAGCAAAGGAGCACACATATGGATGAAGGTTGCGTATGGATTATCGGCATACTCTTCGTAGCTGCCATTGTTGTGGTTGCAGTCGTGTATGTGATCGTACCTCTGACAGTGGCGATAATCGGCAGCATTGCCATCTCTGGAACAGTTTCTGGCCTGTATGTCGCTGGTAAAAACTTCGGCGAACTTATAATTGAGGCTCATCAAACTATAAAGTAGAAGAAAGGGAGAGGAATATGGCTCTTGTTGAAGCACAACCAGCCTACAAAATCTACGCGTTTGATCGTGGATGGCGTATCATTCGCTATGTGACGGAAAACCTTTTCAAGCGTACAGATATCGCCGCACGTTGGTGGTTTAATAAGAAAAATGATGTGTTGGTCTGGGGGACACTCAAAGGCACCTTTATAAAGTACTGGTGCTATGTGATCGTTGTGGGCATGGTAATAGCGGGGTGTATTCAATATATTATGGCTATGCTCATGGCAGTTCTGTTCGTCATAGTTCAATCGCTCCTGCTCTCACTCTGGGCAGCCCTTAGCTTGCTAATTATTGGCCTCCTGTTTGTAGGGACTTTTATCTACAGCCGTTTCTATCGTATCTTCTTTCGCTGTACAGATTGTCATAAGGAGATGGATATCCCTACCTTCATTTGTCCTGCCTGTGCTACTAAGCATACACGCCTGTGGCCGAGTGTGTATGGTATTTTTGCTCATCGTTGCAAAACATGTGAGACACCGCTTCCCACACAGCGCCTGACAATTCCTGGCCTGCCTGCTATGACCAAACGTGATAAACTGGTTCGTATTTGCCCACATTGTGGCACACAGATGAATGCCGATATTGGTACGGGGACAAATGTTCACATCCCTATTATCGGTGGTCCTTCTGCTGGTAAATCAAACTATATTGTGATGGCGACAAAGGGGTTTAAAGAACTTTATGAAAGCGTCTATCACTATTCCATTGCATTCACAGACACCAAGCATGAGCAAGATTATAGAGAGAGTGTCTATCGTCTCTCTTCAGGCCGCGAACTTGTAAAGACTCCACAAGTTATTGCCCATGCTTTCAATCTTAAAATTCAGGCTCCCAGGGCACAGGTGCCTAAGCTGGCGTATATCTATGATGTGGCGGGCGAAGCCTACAATACCAGTGAAAATACACAGATGCAGGAATACTATAAATATATCAATGGCATTGTCTTTGTGATCGATCCATTTGCCATTGCTGATTATGTGTATTCTCATCAGGTAGACGTGATGCGTTACCAGGCTCTCATTAGGCCAAGCTCCCTGGATGTCATGCACGCGTATGAGCGGATGTTCCAGATGTTTGAAAATTCTGTGGGCCTGCGCCGTGGACGGCGTTTTCCGCATCCTATCGCCATTGTGATTACCAAAGTAGATGCGCTCAATTTAGAACAAGAGATCGGCAGCAATGCGGCAAGGACTTTGATAGCTCAAAATGCTGCATCCTCAGAAGAAGAAGCTATTAATACGCTTGTACGGAGTTTCCTAATGCGTTATGGTTTGGATCATTTTGTGCGCGATGTCGAGATGCAGTTCTCTCGGGTGCGCTATTTCTCGTGTTCTGCACTTGGACGTATGCCAGATCCAGTAGACAGTCGTACCTTCCTGCCGGTACGCGTTATAGAACCGTTGCTGTGGTTACTATCCAGCGCTAAAGCGATTCCGCCTATGAAAAAGGTTGAGGCCACTCTGCCAATGCCACAGGTAATGCCGCCGCAACAGATGACTTAGCAGATTCAGCGTCGAGGCGTGCGCGGCCCATATTTCGTCGCAATACCTTCCACTAGCGGTTACTGTTCCTAGCAGAATCTTTCGGCCGCCTGCTCAAAGCGAATGGCGACCTGTCGCAGTCCCTGGCGCGTATAGTGATGATAGGCAATGATAGATGCGCCCTCCGGCCAGGTTGCAGACTCGGGGTCCACGCCTGCGAATGGGCCGCAGAGGATCAGCCAGACCCAGGGGATTTGCTGCTCCGCGTTGACACGCTTCATGTTCGCGCGATCGGTGGAACTGGCGACCCTTATGCCCGCCGGGTGGCTGTGGTAGGCGCCGATGACCTGGCCGGGGTAGTCGAGCTCAATGGCCAGCATGTCTTCAGGGGCAAACTCGAAGTAGACAGGTGAGTCAAAGATGTTGCGCAGAGGGTGTGCCCGCTGGACATGCCAGTTCTCCTGTTCGTCGATGCTACCTGTGAGGAGTCCGCATGCTTCAATACGCTGGCGCTGGCGCACATCGGTGAGCAGGACCTTGCGCGCCAGCATACTGATCGTGACCTGTGCCTGTTTTCGCATGTTAATGGATGCTTTCCGCGCGCTGCTCTTGCTCATACCATTGGCGGGTGATCTCAATGTGCCCCAGGTGGAGTGAGAGATGCTCAATAATGTGCCATAACGCGTAGCGCGTGGTCCACTGACCAGAGGGCAGCACATGCACCGCCTCGTAATCTTGCACGGCTGGAATGGCCTGCTCGGCGGCGCGCAGTCCGGCGTTGAAGCGCTCCTCAAGCGTGGCGAACGTGCCTCTGGCGCTGAATTCGAGCGCACGATCGCGCTCGTCAATCGTCCCCAGGGCGACATG
>JBDTHH010000736.1:0-5241 GCA_039937055.1 Ktedonobacteraceae bacterium
GACGCTTTTCGTGTGCGCCCGTCAGGTAAGAACCGGCTTGGCACAAAAAGCCAGTACAGGCAGGTGGGCCCATTGTGTTTTAACCAGTCGCGCAGGTATGGCAGGTGCTGTTTCAAGATGGTTAGGAAGCGTTGAGGGCCTTTCTGAAATTGTACAAAGGCTTTTACGCGTTCAGATAGAACATGCTCCCGCCATTGATGTCATCCGGCGTTATGATAGCGAGGAAACGTTGTTTTATTGCGATCCACCATATCTGCATGCTTCGGGTGTAGGAAAAAATTGTAGGCAATCAAGCGACGCTGCGAGAGGCATGCCAGCAGTGGTCGAAGGCCCTGTTGAGAACAGCCGTGCGCAAGGCCAGAACAGCAGCAAGGCCATCAGGAGTCCAACGCATACCCGAACGCTTGGTCCGCGTGGAGACGACGGTTTTGCAGGCAGCTTCGGCAATCCCGCTGCCCAGATGCATGCCTTGTGCCCGGAAAAGGGGGTAGCGCATCCGTTCGCTATTGCTGCGAAAATATGCGGCTTCGATTTGGGGGATGCTGCGGGATTTGCCTGGCGGCGGCGTCACAGCGGGAAGCTGTTCAATGGCTGCAATGACCGCTTCAACACGGCCCTGCATCAGTTTCTCGATGATCGCGGTGGCCCAGGTCTCGCGCATGCCTGGCTCCTCGACAAACACCGCACGTGCCACCTCCCAAATATGTTCACGTGCATGATATTCATCCACAATCTGCACGGCTCCTGGAAACTGCTCTTCCGCCAGCCGCCAGATCCATTTCGCGCCATCGGCCAGTACGACGACCTGCTGCGCTCGCTCCATTCCCATCCGCTGAGCGAGGCCATAGAGCAGTGGGGCAAAGGCATCCGCGCTGGTGCGCCGAGCCACGTAGGTAATAGGACCGGGGGTATCAACAAATACCCCGGGAGCAAGCATCGAACGCTCCCGCCCTGGCTGGCCTACAAACACGGCTCCGACTTTCACTTCACGATAGATATCCTCATTCTTCTCCTGCTCCTGCTTCTCCATTGGCACACTCCCTCGACGCATGCGGGTCATGACTCCATCCATTTCAACGTACAGTCGTGTGATCGGTTCTCCACCTCTTTCTTGCCGTTCTCTTTCTCTCGTTCGTTTCTCCTCCCCGTGCTGCATCACTTCCTGCATCTGCTGATCCTCCCAGTGCTCAAAGGCTTCTCCTACCGGTCGGATCACATGCCCCACCTGCCGGGCAGAGATCTGGATGGGCAAGAGGCGACCAATCGCTTCGGCCACTTCTTCTTGTGTGAGCGTGGCCGCAAGATAGCTCACCGCGCGCTGGACACCGGGGCTACTTCGGTGTGCGTCCAATCCCCACACCGCATCACATGGAGCCTCCCCATGAGAACACGTATCCTTCTCCTGCTTCTCTTCTTTCTTGCCGATGCTCATACACTGATAATAGGCTCGTTGGATGATAATGGGGCCCATGAGAGTTAACAGGTGTCTTTGACGCGTACTCACCAACCGTTGCCGATGTCCACAGCCTCCCACTCGACGCGCCGGCGAACCTCTTCTTTGGGCTTGTTGATTGACAACCCCCTCCAAACACTTGCGTCCCAGATCCATCATCGTACTGAGCACCTGCTGCTCCACGGCTTGCAGATCTCCTTCTTCCATCGTTTGGATCTGCGTCAGCAGGAGCTCGATGGCCTCCTCGGCTTGCTTCAACAGGCGACTTTTCAGTGCTTCGTTCGTTTCCATTTGAGAGTATCCTTTCTTTGCTCTTTTTTGCTTGAGCTTAGGATACTCTCTTTTTGGTTGCTTGCCTACAGCTTTTTCCTACACCCCCGATACGCTGTCTGCTTGCACTCCCTTTCCCGGTATGGTATACTCATGATGACGGAGTGTATCTTTTTGACAGTTTTGGAGTACAGCACTCCATAGAAAGGCGTCAGTTATGGCCCTGCGGAGCGATGAACTACACTATAACCTGCAACATCTCAATGGTATGCTCACCACGCATGAAGCCGCTAAACAGCTTGACCTGAGTTACTGGCACTTTATGCATCTCGTCGAGGCCGGACGCATCCCAGGTATACGTGTCGTTGATCGCTGGCTCTTTGCGCCGGCGGACCTGGACGCCTATAGACGTAGTCGCTACGGCGAATTGGAAGACCTGGCAAGAGCGGCCCTGGAGAGCCCAGCAGTAGATTTAACCGAGAAACAAGAGACCATTTGTCGCTACCTCCTCGATAAGGAACGCCCCTCAGCTATAGCCAGAACACTCCACCAGTCCCGTCAAGCAGTCCATTCGCAGCTCACCCTCATTCGCGAAAAGGTCTCCCGCCTCCAGACAAGCCATGACACTCCTTTACCAGCATCCACCATCTCTCCCCGCCGCAGCAGGCGTTCAAAAGATGGCCCGATCCCCTTGCAACGGCCTCAACCTGCCCAGTAATATTTGTCATGAGGTGAATCAGGGCGTATAAGCAGGGTCTGGTCCTGTATAGGCACACATACCAGCACGCGGCGAATTCACTACTGGCAATAGCATCTCTTCCCCACACGCGTGAGCCTCCGCACACGCGTCACAGAGATACCCTTCATTCTCATAGATACATTGAGAGCACACGCTGGTAGCAGGCTTGCCGCACACATCGCACGAGATCAGTGGCGTGTTATTCCTGGCAAGCACCTGAATGGCTTTGCCTTTCGCATCCACCTGTTGTTCTGAGACGACCTTCAAGGTTAGCTCTGTGGTCGTGCCGAAATCATACTCGTAGGAACATATCTGTCCCGGACTGAATACTTTGTCTACTCTCACACGCATACTCTTCCCACCCATATCCCAACCATCATCCATCCCCGCATCCACTGAGTAACGAATTCCTCCAATCTCAAATGCGCTGAGATGCCCACAACACTCCAGCCAGATAGCCCGCAAGAAACGATCCAACGTTGCCAGCGTGGTACTGCCTGTGACTTCAAGGTGCAGCCAGTACATGCGCAACTGGCGGCCCTCCACCACGAGATGGAACGCTCTGGTTTTTTGGCCCTTCGGGTGACCCCCTATCTTAGCCTGAACGGCTGCTCGTTGCTCGCACGCTGCCAGGTGCCTGGTCATGCCAGCTTTACTCAGCTCCTTGTGGCAAAAGGTGCATGTTCCTTGCGAACTCTGTCTCGCCATACTCTGCCTCCTCACCTGTCTTATTCTCGTACCAGGATAGATCTAGAATACACTATGAACGACACAAAGAAAAGAGGGCCGAGCCTAAAAACCTACCAGGACAAGAGTTGTTTTGCCTCGTCTAGCCGTAATGTTTGACAGTCGGCCATATACTCTGTATCGAGGCTTTCAGGTGCAGGCAGACATATACGGGGAGATCGTTCTCTGCCGGCATACAGTAGACGCAGGTTATGGTAGCCGCCTGGGTGACACTGGCGAATGCCGGTTGTAGCATAGAGAGCGGATTGCCTATGCTAATCACGACCGCGCCTGTGCAGTTTCCTGGCCCCCACAGGTAGTAGGTATTGTGACCACTGATGGCCTGGGGCAGGTGATACTGCGGCCCGTAGAAATCGATGGCCCCTGCTTCGCCATAGTTCTCCGCGAAGATGCACGCCTGGGCCTGTTCATCTGGTGGCAGACTATGGTAGACACGGGCGACGGTGGCGGTCATGGTATCCCAGCCAAAGCGGTCCGCCAACTGCTGGGGCAAGACACCTGTTGTGCGATCCTCCACCTTGATGCCGGCATTCCCACCCACAATCGCGGTGGCACGACCGTAGAGCGATGGAGGGATAATGGGCATCACCAACATTGACAGCAGAAAACCTACCAGTACCAGCAGGGAGATGGACGCTGGTTTGAGCCAGCCCAGGCGTGGTTTGCTTACGATGTGCCCGGCCATCAATGCTCCCGCCGCGAATAGCATGGGGTAGGCAGGCGCAAGAAAGTACAACTTGGCGCGTGTGACGGTAAACAGGATGTACAGGATCACATAGGCCCAGCCAAAGACCCGGTAAGGTTTCCCTGCCTGTGTGAAGAAGTAGTAGTACAGTCCCGCCAGCCACAGGGGGAGCGTCAGAGGATTCATGGTCAGCACCTGCTGGTAGAGAAAGCCAAGCGCGGAGGCTGGATTCGCGTGTCCACTGGTATAGGTGCTCCAGAATGCAAGCGTGGGCCAGCCATTAACGGCATTCCAGAGGATATACGGCACCAGGAAGACGAACGCAATTGCGCCACCAACCCAGGCCCATTTGTTCAACAGGTATGTGCGCTGGGGTGTCAGCAGCAACCCGACTACAATCGCGAAGCCGAACGTGAGCATCGTGATCTTGGTCAGCAGCCCGATACCCGCAACCAGTCCAAAGAGCAGCCAGAGACGAGGCCGATCCTGTTTGATCAAGCGGATGAGAATATAGCTCAACAGCACCCACCACAACTCGTCAAATGAATCCATTGAGAAGATCGAGTCAATGGCAAGAAAGGTAAGCGCGGCCAGGCTTGCCAGGGCGGCCAGACATTGCGCGAAGCGGCCCCCGCCCAGTTCTCGCGCTATCAAGCCGGTCAACAAGACCACCAACGCCCCGGCAATCGCTGGAAAGAGGTGATAGACAACCAGAGAGTTACCAAACACGGTTTGAATGGCTGCCGCCAACCACGCGATAAAAGGGGGAAACTCTACATAGCCGAAAGCCAGATGCTTACCCGCGTCGATATAGTAAAGTTCATCGCGAAAAAAACCGTAATTGCCACTGACAACAAGATGGACCAGGAATTTGAGCAGCGCCAGGCAGATCAGCAGCGCAGTATCGCTTGCCAGTGCTTGACGCGAGAACAGTCTTGTGCGCACGTTTGAGAAAGATGTCCGTGAATCTGTATAGATAGCCATATGATTAGCTCCTTTGTAAAAGCCCTATTGAGTTCAGCGCTCGATGCAAGTGTATCCGAGTAGGAGGCAAAGTGACGTGTGCCAGGTAGCCTATTTCTCACCGCCAGAGGGAGGATATGCGAAAAGCGCCGGAGGGGAGACGTAGCCAGAGGTCATGTGTCCTCTGGCTACCAAATGGGTGAAACATGGCACATTGTTGATTACGCCGCTTTCTGGTACACTGTTCGTACAGGTTGCATACATCACTCACAGGCAAAAAACTATGGCTACAGCGACAAAAGAACATACGACGCACAGCAACACTTCTTCAAAGGCGCGGCCCTACCGAGAGCGCGGTTGGACGTGGTGGCTGATCCCCAAACC
>JBDTHH010000737.1:0-2724 GCA_039937055.1 Ktedonobacteraceae bacterium
TCATCCCTATATGCGTGCTGATCGCGATTCCCGCCTATACGTATGGCGTACCAGCGGGAGCGCATATCCTGCCAGCGGTAACGAACTTCTTCTATACGCTGAGTTCGCCCGCCAGTCCTGTTCCCACACCCCATCCCGCCCTGCCAACGCTGCTTCCCCAGGCAGGTTCGCTGCTCTATACCGTGCAGGCCGGAGAGTCGTGCGATGAGATCCTTACCTTGCGTATGCGCATGAATGATGCCGGAGAGGTTTTCAGCGATATCAAGCCGGCCACCGTTAGCGCTTTGAGTGCCGCCATAGGCAAAGATTGCCATGCCTTGCAGCCAGGAATGACGGTCATGCTCTCGCCGCAGTACCCCCTGATCGCGCTGGGTGGCCTGGTGCGCAAGGTGGAGGCCACCGCGTCGCTGGAAGTGTTGCCGACTCCGCTGATCAATGTGGGCCAGCAACAGCAGCGAGGGCCTGATTGCAGCAGTGGGTGTCTGCTGACCGTGCAGATCGCGCCTGCTACCCAGGTCAAGCTCCAGGTGCAGACGGCGTTAACCGTGCAGGTCGGATCGTGGGTCTGGGCGCAGGCGATGTATCCGCGCAAAGCTGTGCCGAAGTTCGATACCTACCCCTATGCCGACCCCGGCACCTCGCTCAACGGGGCCACGCTACGCGCCTGTGACTTCCAGGTAGACCGCACCCATGATGACAACGCGCTCTCGTGCGACCAGTTGCAGCCCAATAGCATTGATGTCGACGGCGGTGCCTGGCTCTTCGGCGTCACCGGGTCCAGCGCGCTTGACCACTGGAGCTATCCCCTGCACCTCCCTGCCGGCACGCCTGTACTGCTCTGGCTCACCGTTGATAATAACGGTACCCTGCACTTTCGCAAGCACAACCCGGTCTATCGTTACGATGACGGCATGCATCTCTACGTACATGCATGAAGAGGCGGGGTGCAGGCATCGTGGCCTTCTCTCCTTTATGCATCGAGGTTGAGACCATAGCCTTTCACCACCACCCCGTCAGCAGGATGGAAATCCCGTTCGGGGGCGCGTATGAAGCCTCTGCGCTCATACAGACGCATAGCCTCCCGCATCATATCAGTCGTATGCAGTCCAAGCATCGTGGCCCCTGTACGACGCGCCCGCCGCTCGCATTCATCCATGAGCGCGCTTGCCACACCTTGCCCGCGCGCTGCTGGCGCAACAGCCAGCAGGCGCACTTCTGGCCAACTGGCGCCAACTTCGGCACCGGGATAGGCCTGGGCCAGTGGGGGATAGAGCAAGACGCTCCCGACGATCGCCCCCTCGCTCTCAGCAACAATGCGCTCCACTGGTCTCTCTTCGTCAAGCGTCAGAAGTAGTTGGCGCCGGTACCCTTCCCACAAAGGTCAGAGCATGATTGTCGCGTACTCCTCTTGAAAAAGGCGATGCCGAAGCCGACCAGCACACTGGCCAGGGAGGCGATGATGGGCGCGGCGGCGTGCGGGAACGGCAGGCCGAAGATCAGCAGGCCGACGCTGTTCAAGGTCATCGAGAGGTAGGCCAGCAGCCCACGCTTCTTCATGCGCGTGGCCTGTCCGATCAAAAGCACCGCCAGGATTGAGCCGACGGCCTCGGTAGTGCCGATCAGGCCAAGCAGCCAGGCGCCCTGGCCGTAGACATCATGAACCAGCTTGGGCATGGATGTTACCAGCGCCGCCATGATGCCAAGATTCCCGATAGCTGCATTGACCAATGTGACCCATAGCCAGCGCGAATTGCGCACGTAGACCAGGCCCTCTCCGATGTCAGCCAGAACACCCTGCATACCCCGTCGCCTGGCCGGCTGTTCTTCTGGAATGCCCTCTATGGTCGGCACGCCCTCAACCAGCGTTCCGGCAGCGCCAGGGTCCTGTATCTGGAGCGATTTGTGCATATGCCGTTCCGGGATGCAGACCGACATGAGGAAGGCCAGCGCGATAAAGAAGCTCACGGCGTTGGCGGCAAAGGCCCCCGATGGCCCGGTCAGCGCGATAAAGCCGGCGCCCAGCGCGGGACCCAACAACTGTGCCAGTGTGCCGCCGAGCGACACCAGGGCGTTGGCCGAGGCCAGGTCATCCTTCTCAACGAGATCGGGGGTAATCGCCAGGATGGCGGGATTGAAAAAGCCATCGACGACGCCAAAGATCAGTGCTTCGACAATCAGGTGCCAGAATTGCAGGTGGTTCGTAAAACCCAGTATGCTGATCAGCAGCACAACCACGCCTCGCCCGCCATCCGACCAGAGGATGATCAGGCGTCGCGGCAAGCGATCCGCCGTTACTCCCCCGATCAGCACAAAGAGCAGGCGGGGAATCATACCCGCGATCAGCACGATACCCATGGCCGTGGCAGAGTGGGTCATCAAGAGAACCTGCCAGGCCAGCGCGATATAGAAAATGCCATCGCCCAGGTTCGAGATGGTCTGGCCGATCCAGATCATCGCAAAGGGACGCGATTGTAAGGCACGAGCAAACTTCATGCCTTTTAGCGAAGCTGTGAACATGAGTATGGATATTCCTTCGCGAACTGACTCCATTGTACACAGGCTGACACGCTCATCCCTTCCAGGGGAGTGAGCGTGTCAGTGAGAGGTTCGAACGAGTGGTCTGACCACCCTCTTCCCGCGTAGGGATTCGGCTTGCCGCATCCGTGTCTCAGGCCTCTCCCGCCCTCGCACGCGAGGCCGTCCCCACGGATGCGGCAAGCCGAA
>JBDTHH010000738.1:0-4226 GCA_039937055.1 Ktedonobacteraceae bacterium
CGTTCTTGATCACCTCCAGCGCCGCCTCCACGACGGCCGGCTCGACGCAGCCGCCGCTCACCGAGCCGGTGAGCTCGCCGTGTTCGCTGACAGCCAGCTTAGCGCCCGGCCGGCGTGGCGCGGACCCGGCCATCGAGACGACTGTGGCCAGCGCTACCCGCTCGCCGCGCTCGCGCCAGCGCTCTACATCAGGAAGAATATCTCGCATCGAAAACCTCTCATTCTATATCATTATACAACAGGCTTGCTCCAGTCCGCGACAGCCTTGCGACGCGCGCCAGCGCTGCGCACAGGCCGGTTATCGTCAACCTGTTGCAGCAATTTCCCCAGGTTAATCAGGCTATCCAGGTTATGGGCAGGCAGGAAGTTGTCGACAAAGGGCAGCGCCGTCTTCATGCCGATAGTCAACGGGCGATAATCGGGCGAGCCGAGCAGTGGGTTGAGCCAGATCAGGCGATGACAACTGTGCTGCAGGCGATCCATCTCTACCTGGAGCATACCGGCGTCGCCGCGATCCCAGCCATCGCTGATGATCAGCACCACCGCGCCTCGTCCCAGCACGCGCCTGGCCCACTTCTGGTTGAAGGTGTGCAGCGCGTCGCCGATGCGCGTGCCGCCCGACCAGTCCTGCACGGATTTGGAGACCTCGCGCACGGCGTCGTCCACGTCGCGCTTCTTGAGCTGCCGCGTGATGCAGGTGAGGCGCGTGCCAAAGACAAACGTTTCGACGTTCAGCAGGCCGTTCGAGATGGTGTGGATGAAGTGCAGCAGCAGTCGCGAGTAGAGGCTCATAGAGCCGCTGATATCGCAGATGATCACCAGTGGGCGTGGCTTGTACTTGATCTCGCGCCAGGTCAATTCGAGCAATTCTGCGCCGTACTTGAGGTTCCGGCGCACAATGCGGCGCATATCGGGATAGCTGCCGTTGCGCACAGGCCGCTTGCGGCGCGTTGGACGCCGCCCAAGGTGCCAGCGCATCTCGGCCATCAGTTTTTTTGCCTCCTGCACCTCTTCCCAGGTGAAGGACTCGAAGTCTTTTCTGCGCAGCAACTCGATGGCGCTATAGGCCGTTCCCTGTGGATCTCCTGGGTCCTGGTCCTCGGTCTCGCTCAGCTCTTCCGCGCGCCTGCGCCGCTCGCTCTCGCGCATATCGGGTCGCAACTCGCGCCGTTGCTCGCTGGTGGCGTTCAGGTGTTCGGCCAGGCGCTTGCGCTCCGATGGTGGCAGGCGTATCTGGCGGTCATCGCGCTTGGCCGTGCCAGGATCGTTGCCCGCCTTGTTCTTGCTGTCGCGTGTGTACCAGTAGTAGTTGTAGAGCTGGTTGAAGAGCATCTCTTGCTCATGCCGCGCCATCAGCGAGCACTTGAGCGTCTGGTAGAAATCCTCCTGGTTGGTAATATCGATGTAGTCCAGCGTCTCGGCGAGATCGAGCACCTTGCGCGGTCCCACATCGATCCCCGATTCCCAGAGGATGCGCCCAAACTCTGTCAGCCGATAGAGCAGGCGCTCGCCGCGCTCCAGTTCTACGGCTTGCAGTGGTTGCGTGGCGAAGGAATCGCTGTTGTTCTGTGGCAGTGTATCCATACGTTAAGAGGCGCTCCGGGCCTGCTGGACCATCTTGCGCAGGTCGCTTCCGCCAACCTTCAAGACATCATCCTGATATTTGAGCAGCGCACCCAGGGTGTCGCGCACCGGCCCCTCGACAAGCTCCATCTGATCAAGTGCCAGCAGCGAGCTGATCCAGTCCAGCGTCTCCGCGACGCCGGGAGCCTTGAAGAGATCCAGGGCGCGTAGCTCGCGCACGAAGGTGCATACCTGCCTGGCAAGGCGCTCGGAAACATTGGGCATACGTGCCAGCACGATGGAGAACTCTTTGTCCAGCGTGGGGAAGTCGATCCAGTAGTACAGGCAGCGCCGCCGCAGCGCGTCGTGAATCTCGCGTGTGCGGTTCGAGGTGATGATCACAATCGGCGGCTCTTTGGCCGTAATCGTGCCGATCTCAGGGATAGTGATCTGGAAATCGGAGAGCAGTTCAAGCAGGTAGGCCTCGAACTCTTCATCGCTTCTATCTAATTCATCGATGAGCAGCACCGGAGCCTTGCTATTGGCGGCATCGATGGCCTGCAACAGCGGGCGCTGGATCAGGAAGTCGGGACCAAAGATCTGCTTGAGTTCCTCGTCGCGCCCGCTGCCCCCCGCCTCCATCAAGCGAATGTGTAACATCTGGCGCGTGTAGTTCCACTCGTAGACGGCCGTGTTCACATCGATGCCCTCGTAGCATTGCAAGCGGATCAGGCGCGTATCGAGCATAGCGGCCAGCACCTTGGCGACCTCAGTCTTGCCCACGCCGGGTTCGCCTTCCAGCAGCAGCGGCTTGCGTCGCTTGAGTGCCAGGAAGACGGTCGTCGCCAGGCTGCGATCAGCAATATAGCGCTCGTTAAACATCGCTCGTTGTACATCTTCAATAGTAGCATAGGGTGCCGATAATGCTTGTTCCTGATCCAACGGGAGCCTCCAAAAACTAATGCCTTTTTCATTGTCCGGCAAGGAAAGGGTGTAGAGATATTCTACGTTGCAATCAGGGGTAGCGTCAAGCAGAGCCGATTGGCGCCCTTGTTTCGCGGCTCTGAGGCTATGCTACTTTTTAACTGAAACATACGTGATTAAGGTAAGATGCTCTTTAGTGGAGCCAAGCAGTTGTGTACCGGGCGTTTTCCGTCCGATAGTAAAAGATACTGGAAGGACTCTTTCTTCATCTGAAGTCATTGTGTTCAAGCATAGTATCAAGTAAGGGAGAACAAGAGATGAGCAATCAACCTTACTCGCCCGACCCGCGTGTGCCGGGCTACCAGCAGCAACCCAACCAGGTGCCTTACGAGGGCCAGGTCTCCAACGATGTTGTCAGATCATCCGGTAGCGGCGGCTACGTCGAGAGCCAGCGTGAAAACTATGTAGACCCGATGGGCAACCAGGTCGAGAATCGGGTGCAGGTCTATGAAGATCAAAATCAGCGCCGCGCCAATACGCGCTTCTGGATCACCAGAATCACATACTTTGTGTTAGCTGTGCTGGAAGTAATCTTGCTGCTGCGCTTCATTTTCCGCCTGCTGGGCGCCAACCAGGATAACGGCTTTATCACGTTCCTGTATAGCCTGAGCCTGGTGTTTGTGGGTGCCTTCAACGGTATCTTCAACGATCAGAAGCTGGGCCACAGCGTCTTTGAAGTGTCAACCATAGTTGCGATGATCGTCTACGCGCTGATCGCCTGGGGCATTGTATCGCTGGGCCGCTTGCTGTTTGCTCCCCAGCTTTCGGGTCGCCAGAGCGTCACGAGAACACGGCGCGGTCGCTAGCTGACTGAGGTAGAGTAATAGCGACCTTTGGCGGTACTCCTCTCTCGTCTGAACAGTCCGCCAGGGGTCGCTGTCTGCTATGGAGATGGGCTTTTAGGTATTTTGCAACTCTAGGGCACATCACACGTATGAAATGAGGAGAGAAACGGCCAGGCAGGAGAAATATGAGTAAAACCCGATATTCCTATCTTTTTGTCGCTGTCCTTTCATTTATCGCGGTTATTGTTACGCTTTTCTTTGCCGCAACAGATAGCAAAAGCAATTTAGTCTTCTCCATAGTTGCTATTTTTTTTGCCCTTACTGGTGCTTTTTGGGTCTACCGGTTCATACACACAAACACCCGACCCATGCTATAGTAAGCACTTGTGATGAGGAAGGCTTCCGTCGTTTACTTTACCTGGCGGGTCATAGCAATCTTTATCGTGAAGGCTGGACTGCTGTTTTGTAGTAGTCACATAGATCAGTAATCGCGCATTTATTGCAACGTGGCCTCTCATACACACAGATCCGTTGGCCATGTCTCAGTAAGCCTTTATGAAAATCGTAGATGCTGCGGGCATCTTGCGGCAGCAGGGCTTGCAAGAGGGCGTGGGCATTGTCGGCTGTCACCTTCTTGCCGATAAGGCCTAAACGACCGGAGACGCGATGGACATGCACATCAACTGGCAATAGCGGTTGCTTGCAGCTAAAGAGAAGCACGCACGCGGTCGTCTTGGGTCCCACACCCTCGAAGCGATTCAACCAGGCGGCACTCTCTGCCACCGGCAGGTCGCGCAGGAAATCAAGATTGAGCGTGCCGCGCTCTTCGGTGATCTGGCGCATGATCGCTTGCAGGCGCGGCGCTTTGACTTCAGGCCAGTTGACATTGGCGAT
>JBDTHH010000739.1:0-11560 GCA_039937055.1 Ktedonobacteraceae bacterium
CTCCATGTTCACCACGCGGAAATCGACGCCGGGCAGCACTGTGCCCTGTCTGGCCTTAATGCGGAACTGCTCTTCAAGCGGAAGATCTTCCTGGTAGCTGCGCAGCTTGGAGAGCGAGGCCAGCGGCGAGGTCTCGGTCATACCCCAGGCATGGACGATGTTGATATGCTTGCGGTAGAGAGCCTCGATCAGCGCCCTGGGGACCGCCGAGCCGCCGCAGTAGATGGCCCGGAGGCTGGAGAAATCAAACTGCTCCTTGTCCATAAGATTCACCAGGCCAATCCAGATCGTCGGCACACCAGTGGCAACTGTGACGCGCTCACGCTCCATCAGGCGCGCGATCCTCAGGGGGTCCATGAAGCGTCCGGGCAGCACGATCTTGGAGCCCATCATCATGCCGGCGTGGGGCAAGCCCCAGGCGTTGGCGTGGAACATGGGCACCACTGGCAGCACAATATCGCGCTCAGAGAGGCCCATGCCATCGGCCAGGCCCGCACCCATCGAGTGCAGATATATCGAGCGATGGCTGTAGACGACACCTTTGGGATTGCCAGTCGTGCCGGAGGTATAGCACATAGCTGCGGCGCTATCCTCCTCAATCCTGGGCCACTCGAAACTGTCGGGCTGGCTGGCGATGAAGGCCTCGTAGTCAACTGTAGGCTGGAGCTTCTGCGGGGGAGTGGGAGACTCGCCCATAATCACATACAGTTGCACCGAGGGCAACTGGTCCGCCAGGGGTTCCAGGATGGGCACCAGGTCACCATCGATAAAGATGATCTTGTCCTGGGCGTCGTTAATGATATAAACGATCTGCTCGGCAAACAGGCGGATATTGAGGGTGTGTAAAACCGCGCCGAAGCAGGGGATTGCGAAATACAGTTCAAGGTGGCGGTACGTATTCCAGCCAAAAGTGGCAATGCGCTCGCCCGGCGCGACACCAGCTTGCTTGAGAGCATGCGCAAGCTGCATGCTGCGTCTCCCCCACTCGCCATATGTGTAGCGATGCGGCTCCCCCTCGGTCTGCGTCACGATCTCTTTACGCGGAAAAATACGAACCGCCCGGTTGAATGCATGCTGCAACGTCAACGGGTAATCCATCATCAAGCCTTGCATATGCCCTGACCTCCTGACTGCGTGAAACGACACTATCGAACACTAAAACATAGAGGTTGTTCTCGTGGTAAAGTTCTTCATCCTATTCTACAACGCTAGAACGTATTCACTCAAGAACCAGCACTTGTTAGGCAGAGCCATTCACCGGTCCGCGTAGGGGCGATGGCGCGAGAGATGAACCGTGTCTTCAAATCATAAGATATCTAAACCCTACCTTAAAGAATGCTGAGAGTTTTTACAGATTCTAAGCTTTTATTGTCCAGATGTTTTCTCATCTGTTATGCTGTCTACAGATATTTTAGTGGCGGTCAGGCGCCGCCGATTCCATCGGACTAATAGAGAGAGTTACACAGGAGGTCCTATGATTATACGCACCGCTGTCCGCCCACGTGGCCTGGCTGCGATGAGTCCAGAACGTCGCCGGGAGATCGCCAGCAAGGGCGGGCGCACCTCCCAATCGCGGGGAACGGCCCATCAATGGACGCCGGAAGAGGCATCAGCCGCTGGGAAGAAAGGGAGCGCCCGCTATGCTCGCCGCAAAATAGAGACTGCCGACCTAGCCTGAGTGGTCTACACCTTCGATCGTCGCTGCGGCTATTTCGTCACCACGGGCCGCTGCCCAGCGCAGGACCTCTCCTGCGATGTACAGCGAACCCGTGGCGCAGATCATATCGCGCTCCCCCGCCAGGCCCACCGCCAGGTCCATCGCCTGTCTGCTGGTACTGGCGCTATGCATTTCCACCTGTGGCGCGTGCTCAGCAAACACCGCCTGCAACTGCTCAATCGTGGCGGCACGCGGGTTCAGCATACGCGTCAGCACTATGGTATCCACATCCGTCAACTCACGCGCTATCCCCGCCAGGTCTTTGTCGCTATTCACACCCAGCACCATAATCAAGCGCTGAAAGGCAAACGACGCGCGCAACGCCAGCAACAGCTTACGCATCGAATCCGCGTTATGCGCGCCATCCACAACTATCGTGGGATGCTGCCCAATGACATCCATGCGCGCCGCCCAGCGTACCCCCAGGAAACCGGTGCGCAGGGCATCTTCATGCCATGACAGGCCCTGTGCGCGCAAGAGTTCCAGCGCCGCCAGCGCGGTCGTGGCGTTCTCAAGCTGGTGCTGGCCCAGCAAGGGCGTCTCCAGAGCGGCATAGGTCTGCTCCGGGGCGTCGATAGTAAAGCGCTGCTGGCCCTCCGCGAGACGGTGGTCCAATCGATAACGGTAACTGATCTCTGGGAGCCGCCCCGCTGTCACCTCCTGCTGGGCAGAATCGGCCTCGAACGAGCCGATACGGACCAGACGCGCCTGCTGTCGCTGGCACACGGCAGCGATGGCCAGCAAAGCCTCCGGGGCCTGGGCCGAGGTGACGACGGTTCCGTACTCTTTGATGATCCCCGCCTTCTCGGTGGCGATCTCGGTCAGGGTGTGGCCCAGGACCTGCATATGATCGTAGCTGATCGAGGTAATCACCGAGACCAGCGGGTGGGTCACGTTCGTCGCGTCCAGGCGCCCGCCAAGTCCCACCTCCAGGACAGCGTGCTCAACACTCTGGCGCGCGAAGTACAGGAACATCAGGGCCGTCGCCACCTGGTACGTATTGAATGGGCCAAACTCGCCGCGCGCTTGCAACGTATCAACGACTGCGCGCACCTCCGGCAGCAGTTCCGCGACCTCGTCCTCGCTAATCAGACGCCCCTCGACACGCATACGCTCGCGAAATGTGTGCAGGTCGGGTTGCGTATACAGGCCGGTGCGCACTCCCGCCTCGCGCAGCACGCGCTCAATATAGGCCGCCGTCGATCCCTTGCCCTTGGTGCCCGCGATCAAGGTACAGGTATACGCGTTCTGCGGGTTGCCCAGCAGTTCGAGCAAGCGGGACTCGCGCGCCAGGTTCTCTTCGCGGCTGCGCGTGTACGGACCGCCGCGCTCATAATCGCTGAGACCATACATATAGGCAAGCGCTTCTTGATAGTTCATGTGGACAGGCCCTTCTTCCTTTCAGGGAACACAGGTATGGCTATGCTGGCGGAAACGTGCCGCGCACGACGGCATCGCTCATACTGGCAACGCGCGCCATCTCATGCACATCATGCACGCGCACTATATCGGCGCCCTGGGCGATGCCAAGCGCGACGGTCGCGGCGGTGCCCTCGATGCGTTCCGAGGGCGGCAGACCTCCAAGCACCAGGCCTATCGTCGATTTGCGCGAGGTGCCGAGCAAGATGGGCCGTGCCAGGGAGCGTAGCTCGCCCAGGCGGCGCAGGAGCGTCAGATTTTCCTGCGGCGTCGTGCCAAAGCCGATGCCTGGATCGATTATCATATGTTCCCAGGGCACTCCCGCCGCCAGGGCCAGGTCGATGCTGCCCGCGAGGAAGCGCAGGACATCGCTGACAATCTCGCGCCGTTGTGTGCCGCGCATATTCGCCATCAGGATCACAGGCACGCCGCGCTCGCTCGCCAGCGTCGCCATCTCAGGGTCATGGCGCAGGCCCCAGATATCGTTGATGATGCAGGCCCCCCCATCGAGCGCCTGGCGCGCCACCTCCGCCCGGTAGGTATCGACAGAGATCAACACCTCTGGAGAGAGCGTGGCTGACAGCGCCTGGATCACGGGCAACACGCGCGCCAGTTCTTGTTCCAGCGATGCCGGCGCCGCATGGGGGCGTGTGGAGGCGCCGCCGACATCGATCAACGTCGCGCCCCCGGCTACGAACTGCTCTGCCTGCTTGACAGCACGCTGCACCAGCATTTCTCTAGCCGTAGCGCTCTCCGCCAGATCTTCAGTTGCCAGCCCATCCCCTGAGAAAGAGTCGGGGGTGACATTGACGACGCCCATGACGTAGGTCCGCTGTCCCCAATCCAGACGGCGCTCTCCCCATATCGTCGGTGGTAAGGATACTCCCATAGCTGCTTGCTTGTCATCCTTTGTGAAGTGATATGAATGTGTGCAAATGCTTACTCTATATTCCCAATGATAACCTTTTTCATTGCCTCGCCGCAAATTGCAATGCTATACTTACTCATAGATACGTTGAGCATGGAAACTTTATTACTCGGGATGGTTGCATACAGTGCTATAAAGGAATATCAAGTCAATGGAAGAGTCTACCGCGACAAAACGCCATCGCAACAATGTGAGCGCTTCGCGCCGCTGCCATGAATGCAGGGAGGAGGCGCTTGGACGCTGCCCAGACTGTCATAGAGGTTTCTGCCAGGAGCATTTTCCGAAGCAGCAACACTCACCCTGCGCGGAAAAGCAGATGAGGCTGGCCCAGCTCCAGGTCTGCTATGTATGCGGCACGCCCGTCTATCCCGATCAGTGGTCCATCTCGCGCACCTCGCACTTTATCGATCAGTTCCGCTGCAAAGGCTGCAACCGGCACATCTGCGACGAACTGCATACGAAGCGCAAATTGGACGATGTTTTTATTGTACGAGAGGGCCTGCGCGGCCACCGCTACCAGAACACGACACGCTACTGCGACCTCTGCTCGCCTGTCTACCGCATCGGCGGCATCAAAGGTGTAGCGCGCTGGGTCGTCGCCATAGGCACAGTGGCCGTGACGGCCTTTTTTTACTTGCATCACTAAAAAAACAGCAGGGGAGGAGGGGGACAACAACGGCACGGACCAGGGCTGCCAGCAGACCCCGCGCCGTTCGCGTCCCCAAAGCGATGACGTTATCACCAACGATACAGACCACACTTTTACGTCACCAGGCAGAGATACAGGCGGCCCTCCGCCTTGCTCTAGAGCAAGCCAGCACGGCAGAGCACCTGCGCGAGTATTACGGGCAGATCCAATATCACCTGGGCTGGGTGGATGCAGATTTCAAGCCGACGAGCAGCAATCCGGGCAAATTGTTGCGCCCAACGCTGCTGCTGCTGGCCTACGAGGCGGCGGGCGCATGGAACCTCGCCGGGACCGCAAGTGCGCAGAACAGCGAGTATCTACAACGCGCGCTACCCGCCGCCGCCGCCATAGAACTTACCCATAACTTCACCCTGATCCATGACGATATCGAAGATGGGGACGCTGAGCGCCGCCACCGGGCCACGCTGTGGAAGATCTGGGGCATCCCCCAGGCCATCAACACGGGCGACGGCCTCTTCGCCTTCAGCCGGCTGGTGCTCTGGGGCGTGCTGGCCGCGGGGGTAGAGAGCGCTATAGCCGTGCGCCTGGGAGCGGCGCTTGATCGCGCCTGCCTGACAATTTCAGAGGGCCAGTATCTCGATATCGGCTTTGAGACGCGGCAGGATATCTCTGTCTCGATGTACGTGGACATGATTAGCCGCAAAACCGCTGCCCTGATGGCCTGCGCCGCCGAGATGGGGGCGCTACTGGGAACACACGAGCAGGACACCATCCGGCGCTTGCGCACTTTCGGCGAGGCCATGGGTATCGCCTTCCAGGTGCGCGACGACCTGCTCGGCGTATGGGCCAGCACGGCGGAGCTGGGCAAGACCCCGGCCGGCGATGTTTACCGTCGCAAGAAGAGCCTGCCCGTCCTGCACGCCCTGGAGCACGCGCAGCCAGACGACCAGCGCTACCTGCGCGCGCTCTACCAGCAAGAGGCCCCCATCAGCGAACAACAGGTCGAGGCCGTGCTGGCCATCTTCGCGCGCACGCAGACAAAGGCCTACTGCCGCACGTTTCTCGCCGAGCACTGCCGGCGCGCCCACGAAGCACTGGCCGCCGTCCCCCGTCACGCCAACGCCGTAGCCGAGCGCGCCCTCAACGACATGGAGACGCTCGTCCACTTCGTGGAAGAGACGGTGGCATAAGGACCCAGGAGCGTAGGGGCGCCGTTTACAAGCCCGCCTGGCACACCGATACACGTGTAGGCCCACGCGGGCTTGTAAACGGCGCCCCTACGATTCCCTCCAATTGTTTGCCTTACTTCAGCATCCAGATCGTCACAGTATTGCCTGACGCTGTAGCCACCTGCTGGCCAGTGGGGGACCAGTGCAGCGAGCGAACGGGGGCGTTGTGCTGGACGGTGAAGAGCGGCTTGTGGCTCTGGGCGGGATACCAGATCGCGAGCAGGCCATCTTCGCCACCGGTGGCCAGGAAGCGCGCATCGGGCGACCAGGCGACGACGCGCACGGCCTGGGTGTGTGCGCGCAGGTGTTGCGGTATATCCATACAGCGCAGGCCAAACTGCGTCTGCCCCTGCTGCTGGCAGGCCGTGCCATTCCAGAGACGGACGATACCATCATCACCACCGACAGCCAGCGTTGTGCCGGCAGATGCGAAGGCCAGCGACTGCATGGGGGTTTGCGCATCCTGGTAGTATCCATGGACTTCCTGCAAGCTGGTGGCGTTCCAGGCGCGAATCACGCCGCCTGTGGAGGAAGTCGCCACGATCTGGCCATCGGGTGCCCACGAGCCAGAATCGACAGGGTTGCCATGCCTGGCGAAGGTTCCGAGGGCGTGATGAGCCATGCCGTCCCATACCACAGCCAGCTTATCCATGCCGGTCGAGAGCAGGCGCAATGGGGCCTGTGGTGACCAGGCGAGGCTGGTGACCGGGGCCATATGCCTGTGCGTCGAGCGAGCCAGGACTGCACCTGTAAGCGGATTGAAGAACACAACCTGGTTCGCTGCCCCGGCGGCAAGCTGCTGACCATCGGGAGACCAGGCCAGAGCGCGCACCGGGCCAGCTCCCTGCAAAGTCTGATGCACGGTGCCGGTGGTATTCCAGATGAGCAGCATGGCATCATTCGAGCCGCTGGCGAGCATGGTGCCATCGGGCGACCAGGTGATAGAGCGCACCGTCTGTTGATGCTGCATGAAAACGAACTGCTTCTGCGCCATCTTCGGCAGCACCGGAGCCATCTGTTGCGGCTGCGTTGTAGCGGCAGGCCCCATATGTGCCGTTGGGGGAGGATTCGTGACTTTGGGGCTGCCATTGCTGAACGAGCGATACGCCGCGTACCCCACTCCCAGAGTGCCGGCACCTAGCGCGGCGCCCCCGAACAACAAGAAGGCGCGCCGCGTCCAGTGCCGCTCTTTTTTTGCCGGCGGCAGCGTCCCTGATGCGTTCTGGCTGTTAACAGGCACCGTAAAGCCATTCTGGTCGGCAATCGTCATGTCTGAATGGAAGGTGCTCGGCACATGAATGCCTGGATCCTGGATCATGGCTGCGACAGTGCCATTCATGGAATAGGAATCCAGCGCCAGCCTGGCGCCCGACTGAACACCTGACTGCGCCAGGCTACGATTCTCCGGCAGCACCTGTCCTCCAGACGTGTAGCGCAGCATATAGACAAGCGGGTTGCCATATAGATCGCTTTGGGGCAGTCGCAACTCCTCAACCAGCGCAGGCACAAGAGCAGATACAGGCGCGTCTGCCACCACCTCTACCGGACGAACGACCCCCTGAGTATTCTCTTCTATCAATATTTCAAGCACGGACATACCTGCCTTCCCCGTACCACCATCTCTGGTGTATGCTCACACTTAGATAACACGCATAGTGTACCACGATGACTCGCGGCTATTCTTTCAGATGAGCCAAATGGGCTAGAGGTTGTATGGTAGGATATTGTCATGTACCCTACATACTTGAAAAAGGAGAGATCGAATGCATCAGCGTATACTATCTATCTGCTGCATGTTCATCCTGGCTATAAGTTTTCTACTTCCGGCCACGGCCGGCGCGCATGCTTCTACCTCCACACGAACGCCACATGGTCTCGCGGATTTTCCCACAGTTGATCCCAACTACATCTACAACCAGCTTTTCTACATGGTCACGCGCTTCCAGCGCCGCGAGGCAGGCTACGACCGGAACCTGCCGGTGAACGTCAATGGACACGATGAATTCGCCGCCTACTGGTCGCAGGAAATAGCGCGCGACCTTCAGGGATTCGGTCCCCAGGTGCGGCGCGATGACTTTCCGGTCCAGGGCTGGGATGGACGTCCGGCTGTCGTGCCCGCGTTTAACGTGGAGGTCAGCGTGCCAGGCGTGACGCATCCTGAGCAGGTCGTCGTCATCGGCTGTCATTACGACGGAGAAGCCTTCTCGACGCAATCCGCCAACGACGATGCCAGCGGCTGCGCGATAGAGTTAGGAGTCGCCAGGGCTATGGCCAGCTACTGGCACGCGCACCATACCAGCCCGGCACGCACGCTTCGCTTTGTGATCTTCGACGCGGAAGAACAGGGCCTCTTAGGCTCGTTTCACTATGTCAACAACACCGTCAACGGTGATCTCCACAACATCGTCGCCATGTTCAACGAGGAGCAGAACGGCATCGCCTACCCACTACGTTATCAAGGCCTGCTTAATAACCCGGTGATGCCGTTCAACATCGACCTATCGCCGCTGCAGAACAACAGTCTGTACCCGCACCAGGACCAGCTCTCGCAGCAGCAAGTCGCGAACATCACGCATTTTCGAGCTTTGATGCAACAGGCGGTGCTAGCCGCCTTCCAGCAGTTCTATGCCATGGGCGACCAGATGCTCTCCTACCATGCCAGCAATAACCAGGATGTTTTTCGGCCGATCTTTACCCCGGACCAGCTAAGCAATGTGCGCCAGGAGGACGATACCCTGGGCAGCAGCGACCAGGTACCGTTCACGCTGGCAGGAGCACCATGCGCCACACTGGTCGGCAATTCCTCTTATTACGATGGACAGCCGCCCGCCGGGTCATATCCCTTCGATCAGCCAGAAGACACGATCCAGATGATGAATACCTATGCCAGCGGTGGCTCACGCCAGTCGCAGGCGCTCACGTTAGCCCTGGCGCTCCCCGGCATGATCACCAGTTGGATGCTCCACCAGCCCGACATCCTTGGCGAGGCCCCCACCGACCAGAATCCCATCGCCGCCATCAGCGACATCGGCCAGACGCAGGTGGGACAAAACGTCGCGCTGGACGCCAGCGCCTCTTTCGACCCCCAGGGTCATACGCTCAGCTACACCTGGAACTTCGGCGACGGCACCAGCGCCACCGGCGTTGCCGTCAACCACACGTACACCGCAACTGGCGATTACACAGTCACGCTCACCGTCAAGTCCGCGAAGGGTCAGCGCATCATTCAGAAGGTCATCACAGTGGGAACGGGTGCGTCCAGCTACACCAACCCGTATGGATCGGGTGGAGGCAACGGCACCCCGCCACACAACTCAGCGGTAACCTTCCCCACGCCCAACGACAGCCTGACGGATGCCGTCACAACCGCGTCGAAGGCACCCGCCGCCAAACAAACTATTCCGGTGACCGCAAACGCCACTACAGGCACTTCCGTCGCGCTGACCATCGGGATACTGGTAGCCATCGTCGCTATCGTGCTATTGTTTGGGTTTGGTATCGGAACACTTATTAAGAAACATGGCCAGATGTAGACACATCTGGCCTTTTATTCCAACGTTTTGGGGTAGAACCACGCTAATTGGTGAACGAGCACAAAACAGATGCCGAAGCTGTGCTCAATCTCAGGTGCCTTCACCACTTCATGTGGTTCTACCACTCTCCTTACCTCGATACCCACCCATTTTTCGAGTGGGGAAGAGTGCTCCCTGGTGGTTCCCACGCTGTTGCCACCCGTCATCCTTGCTCATCCCATGTTCACGGAGGGATACGAGTGGAGCTATCTCGAAAGTCACGTGGAAGACGAAACGTGGACGGTTCCCAAACTCCTGAACGAGGTGTATACTCTGCTGGGTGATCTCTATGACGAGCCGGAAAACCCCGACTTTTTTTCTGGATGCTGGGATTTGTGTTGGGAGAACTGACCCGCCTGGCAGAGTGGGATACGACGCTAGCACACACCGGCCTGGCCCATTACTGCTTCTTGCTACCCCTGTTCACCCAAGAGCATCCAGCCTCCTGGCCGCGCTATGAGCCCTATCATGTCGGTCTCTGGCATACGCGTGTGGTGAAAGCCTACCGGGTACGGGTGCGCGGGTACAGAGAGCAAGGCACGAGCTTTGATGAGGCGCAACGGCTAGCCTTGTCTTGAAAGCAGAGAGGCTCAGGAGGTGCGTGAGGACGCCTCTCCTGAGCCGGGACGTAGTAGGGAGTGACCAGCATGCAACTCGTGGAGCAGCATTGCATCAGGAAAAGTGACCCGCGCTATGCGATCATTGACGAGGCGGCCTTCAAGTCGAAGAATCTCTACAATGCCGCGCTCTATGAAATCAGGCAAGCGTTCATCCACCAGGACGTGTCTCTGTCCTATGAAGAGATGGACAAGCGCATGCAGCCCCATGAAGCGTACAGAGCGCTCCCTACCAAAGTTTCCCAACAGGTGCTCAAGCAACTGGCAGGGGCATGGGAAACGTTCCATGAGGCGAAAGCGGCCTATGAAGAAGACCCATCCAGGTTCACCGGACGGCCACACATTCCCAAATACAAGCACAAAACGGATGGGCGTAACATGCTCATCTATACACTTCAGGCATTGAGTGGAGGCAGAGGGAAGGGAGCCTTCCATCATGGCATCATCAAGCCTTCGATGCTGCCTATCGAGGTGAAAACACAGCAAGACCCCACCCAGATCGATCAAGTTCGTATCGTCCCTCGTCACGGTCATTATGTGGTCGAAGTGGTGTACACCAAAGAACCAGTTCCAGCCAATGTCGACCCCGCTTTCTGTGTAGGTATTGATCTGGGCGTCACGAATCTAGCGGCGATAACTTCAAACCGTGAGGGATTTGTCCCTCGATTGGTTAACGGTCGTCCGCTCAAAGCGTGGAACCAGTGGTACAATAAGCGCATGAAAGAGTTGAAGCTGTGCCTTCCCAAAGAAGACCGAGAGCGTGTCACCAGGCAGATGGAGAGACTCACTACCAAGCGCAACAGACAAGTGAACCACTATCTGCACGCGGCGAGCAAACGCATCATTGACTGGCTAGCACAAGAGGGGGTAGGCACCATCATCATCGGGAAGAATCCGCTCTGGAAGCAAGGGGTGAGCATGGGCCGGCGCGCCAACCAGAATTTTGTGAGCATTCCTCATGGGCGGTTCATCGAGATGCTCACCTATAAAGCGGAGTTAGTCGGCATTCAAGTCGAGGTACAGGAAGAGAGCTACACGAGCAAAGCCAGCTTTGTTGGCCTGGACCCCATCCCAACCTATACCCCCAATGATGAGGAAGAGCACATCTTTAGCGGCAAACGAATCGGGCGGAGAAACCGGCTGTACCGCACTAAAGATGGACGCACAATCTGCGCCGATGTCAACGTTCCTACAACAACTTGCGCAAAAGTAAGCCTGATGCCTTCTCGAAGGCAAAGGGTGTAGCGGCCTATGTAGTTCAGCCTGGACGGTTAGCAATAACCGTCTAAATTAAACAAAATGCGCGGTGTCTATACAACACCATACGTTTTGGAACTATACTTATAGGGATATTGATACGTAAGCAACAAGCTTAAAGTGGAACATGACCCCGCAAGGGAGGTACGCCCTCTCGTAGCGCGTGGCTTGC
>JBDTHH010000740.1:0-7061 GCA_039937055.1 Ktedonobacteraceae bacterium
TCGGCCAGCCAGCCGCCGTCCGAGAGCGCGTAGAGTTGCGAGCCGGTGGTGGTATGCCGCCCCTTCCCGGTCACATCGCTCACCAGGCCGGTGCGGATCGCCATGCCAGGTTCAAGCGCGTTGACCAGCGATGACTTGCCCACGCCCGAGGGACCCGTGAAGAGCGAGGTGTGATCCTTCAGCAGGGCACGCAGGTCCGCGATCCCCTCGCCTGTCTGCTTGCTGGTCCAGATCACGGTATAGCCCAGACGACTGTAGAGCGCGGCCCCCTCATCAACACGTTTGTTATGAGGCAGATCGACCTTGTTGATGCAGACGACAGCGCGCACCTGTGCCGACTCGCAGATCGCCAGGTAGCGGTCAAGCATGCTGAAGTGCGGCTCCGGTTCCGCTGTGGCGAAGACGAGGACTACCTGGTCGAGATTGGCGAGCAGGGTCTGCATGACGAGCTTGTTGTCTTTCGAGCCAACGTCCTTGCGCGTGAGGGCGCTCTGGCGCGGCAGGATCTCCTCTATCAGTCCGGTGTCGGCGTCGAGCCGGCGAATGCGCACGCGATCACCCACGCTCAAACGTACAGGGGCCACGGCGCCTTCCTGTTCAGCGCGCTGTTGACGTGTGGGAGCCGCGGTTTTCCCTTTATAGGAGTGGGCTTTATCCACGATTTTCGTGGCCTGAGCGAAGGCCTTTTTCAGTTTTCCGCGTAGCGTGCAGCGCAGCACGCCTTGTTCGGTATGGATGTCGTAGATGCCATGCGCGCCGTTCAGCACGACGCCGGTCAGGGTCTCCGGTTCGTTCAGAGTCTCCGGTTCTTGCAGCAATAGTGTTCCCTCCAAAGGAGCATAAAAAAACACGGTTCAAACTATCTATCAATGAGAGCGTCTACCGTGCGGAGGGAAGCAAGCCACGTTCAACCATGCGGCGCGTGCCGGGCGTCTTCAACGTATCAGGAGTTGTAAGCCCTGGCGCGTTCGTGGCGTTCGCCCAGTCCCTTCGCGGGTAGACAAGGTGCATACAAGCACAAGCTGTCGATATGTGTGCTTTCCCATAAACTGCACCCCCTTCAACTGGCTAAGCCAGAACTTGTGTAAACGTTCATTCTTATATAACAAGATTACAAGATGGGGCTGGTTTTGTCAATGTGCAAAAAAACACAAAGCGTATCCTAAAAGTTTGTGAGCCATTAATGCATCTGGCAAGGAGGAAGCGAGCGCCGTCCTACCTCTCTACGCCGCTAGGATAGTACTGCTCCTTCTGAGCATCTAAAATGCACAAGGCAGTTTCCCGCCCGTTTCACAAATATTCTATTCATAAGTATCAGTTCGGCCTATCGGTGTGATGCTGACGGAAAACTACAACATACCATATAACTGCTAAATAGATGCTTGTTTAGTGGCTTCACCGTTGCTTGAGCTACTAAAACGGCACACCCCAAATAGCAGGCTCCCTGCTCCAGTAGGTGGTACAATACCTGTGAAAAAGCTGGGAATCTCAAAGTTTACGGGAATGACTTTCACTTCTATGAAAAAGGAGAGTGAGTTATGAATAGGAACTATCTAGTCAGAGCGTTGTGGCAAAGTGTGATTAGCGCAATCATCGCTGCAATCATCTATATCATCATTTACGCGGTCACCAGCAAAGGCCTCAATGGCTTTATTGAGGGCGCACTCTTGATTGCTGGCATCACCTTTGTTGTGGCATTCCTTCTCCACATCATTTTCTCGATGCTCTTCGGGAGGAGGATGGGCCAACCATGCAAGTAGTAGGCAGCTACCTGGGACTTTCTCTGGGTAAAGAGACTGTTCACCTATGTTCAGCGACATTGCGCGCACTTTTTCCCGACCTTGCATCAACTCTCGTGAAGCGCCTTCGTTCGACACGCGGCACATGTGTGAGCCATCAGAGAGCGCCTGTGTGGCTGCCGCGTCAAAAGGCCTGCCAGTGTCTTTCTGGCGAAAATATATGTCATACTACATAATAACTGTATTTACCTGTTGAACTTCGCTTTGGGATACTTCTTCCTGTTGGGAGGAACACAGGCCAGTTGGGAACAACACAAGGGTAGGAGAAAGGTTGTATGCCGAGAGTCCCTCTTTACGCCCTCACTTGGTCCAGGGACCAGGGCCTCTATGAGCTCTTCACCCGAGGGCAGGTGGTCCAGCGTTTTCAGCCAGGAGATCACCAGGCGTGGCAGAGGTGGCTCCGCGAGGTGACCTCCCTGGCCTTCCACGGCCCCTTTGGCAGCCTCAATGTGTACCAGGAGGCTCGGCCACATGGGGGACAGTACTGGTATGCCTACCACACCGACCGAGGCGGCACCCGCAAGCACTATCTCGGACGGACGGCGCGGGTGACGCTCGCCCGCTTAGAGGAGGCGGCCCAGTTCCTCTCCAACGAGAAGCGGCTGTCGTCTGCACCTGCGTCTTTCTGGCAGCCATTGCCTGAGGCCAAACAGCAGCAAATGCTGCTCTCCACCAAGCTCTCTCCTCCGCGTCTGCCGAGATCGCTCGTGGAGCGGGGCCGCTTGCTGGCTGCTCTGGATGGAGCGCTCTCGACCCCGCTGACGCTACTCGCCGCCTCTGCCGGCTGGGGGAAGACGACGCTGCTCGCCACCTGGGCCAGCAGGCATCCTCAGCAGGTCGCCTGGCTCTCTCTGGACACTCTGGACAATGATCCGTTCCGCTTCTGGACAGCCGTGATCGTGGCGCTGCGCACTCGTGTGCATGGTGTGGGGACCCTGGCTTTCGCTATGTTGCACTCACCCCAGCCGCCGCCTTTTTCCGCCCTGTTGACCGTGCTTCTCAATGATCTCGCTCTCGTGACTGAGCAAGCCGCTCCCTTCTTGCTGCTGTTGGATGATTATCAGGTGATCATCGATCCGGTTATTCAGGAGACCGTCACCTTCTGGGTGGAGCATCTGCCAGCGCACGTCCATCTCCTGCTTTCCAGTCGCATTGACCCGGACCTGCCCCTGCCACGCTTGCGGGCCCGAGGACAGGTGACCGAGATCCGCACGGCCGAGTTACGCTTCCGCCCAGATGAGGTTAGCCTCTTTCTGAGGCAGACGATGGGACTCTCACTCTCGGAAGAAGAGGTGGTGGCCCTGGAGAGGCGCACCGAGGGCTGGGTGACCGGGTTACAACTGGCGGCCCTCGCCCTGCGTCAGCAGCACGACCCCTCGACCTGGATCGCGACCTTTACCGGCAGCCACCGCTATGTGCTGGACTATATGCAGCAGGAGATTCTTGCGCTGCAGCCTGAAGCCATCCAACGCTTCTTGTTGCAGGTGGCTGTGCTTACCCGCATGAACGCCGCTGCCTGCCAGGCGGTGACCGGAGACCTGGCGAGTCAGGCCATCTTAGAGACGCTGGAGCGCAGCAATCTCTTTGTGGTGCCCCTGGACTCCCAGCGACAGTGGTATCGCTTGCACGACCTGTTTCGCGAGGCGCTGCTGGCTCGTGTGCAAGCCAGCCAGCCGGACCTGCTGCCGCTGTTGCACATCCGGGCGGCCGGCTTTTATGAGGCAGTGGGCGAGCTACGCGAAGCCATTGCCCATGCGCTGACCGCGCCTGATTACCCTCTGGCCGCCTCCTTGATGGAGCAAGCGGCTCCTGCCTTCTGGCTCAGCGGGGAAGCCACGACGGTCCAGACCTGGGTCCTCTCCCTGCCAGATACCGTCTTGCGTGCGCATCTCCTCCTGACTCTGGATGCCGCTTTCCACTTACGCTTACTCAACCCCATAGGCACTCAAACGGTGCCTGCGAGCAGGCAGGCCCAGGTAGAACGAACGCAAACGCGTCTGGAAGAGATGCTGCGGAGAAGGTCAGAGCTTTTGCTCTCAGAGACTGAAGTGACGATGCTCGAACGGCGTCTGCACCTGCTGCGTGCCTCAGTCGAGGCGATAGCGATCCTCAAGCGTAGCGATCAGGATCGCCTGCGCCTTCTGTCTCTGGAGATAGAAGCGCTACCCCAGGACGCGGAGATGCGTTGGAATGCGATCCCGCTCCAGCTCACCTTCTGGCTGGTCGTGTTCTTCCAGAATGAAGGAGCTTCCCTGATCCCACGACTGCTCACGGCGAAGCAGCAGATGCTGGAGGCAGGAGACCGCCTCGTCACAATCAATGTCATGACCGGGTTAGCGTTTGCCTATACCCGGGCCGCGCAGTGGCACCTGGCGCAGCAGGAAGCGTTGTCAGCCCTCGCTCTGATCGAACAGAGCGGTGTACATACCAGCATGGTCGGCTTACTGTATCATTTCCTTTTCCAAGTCTCCTACGCCTGGAATCATCTGGAGGAGGCCGCTGAGTGGCTGAAGAGGCTCGCGCGTATTGGGCAGGACTGGCACCTGATGGACTTGCTGGTTAGGGGAGCGCTCTTGTCAGTGCGGCTTGCGTTAGCCACAGGGGTTCTCTCGCGCGCCGAGCTGTCCCTGCACCAGCTCGAAGTGCTGATTGAGCAGGAGGGGTTGACCAGCCATGCTCCCTATGTGATCGCTTGTCGCGTGCAATGGTGGCTGGCGGAGGCGAACCTGGAGGAAGCAGCAGCGTGGGCAGCGCAGCTAACGCTCTCCCCCCAGGCATGGAACCCCCGGCGGAAAGGGGAGGTGCTCATGCTCGTGCATGTCCATCTTGCCCGTGCCGCGTACGCCCAGGCGCTTGAGACACTGGAACGCTTCAGCGGGCAGCTTGACCGTCCTGGAGATACCGAGACCGCCATCGATTTTCTGGCGCTGCACGTTGTGGCCCTGCACCACGCGGGAAAGAGAGCGCAAGCGGCGCAGGTTGCGGCTCGTCTGCTGGAGATGACCGAACCCGAGGACTCTATGCGCGTCTACCTTGATCTGGGTCCACCGATGAAGCAGGCGCTCCAGGCGCTCCTCACTTCATCGCACGAGTCGCCTGAGCAGGTTCACCATGCTTTTATGGCTTCCCGCTCCTTTGTAGCGAAATTGCTTGCTGCTTTCGAGATCGAGGAGCAGCAGGGGCACGCGTCTCCTCTGGCAGAACCGCTTCCCCAACCTTCGCTGGTCCTTGCCGGGAAGCGCCCTTCGGCCTCACCCATCCCAGTCGCATCACTCACCCGGCGGGAACAGGAAGTCCTGCGCCTGCTGGCTGAGGGTGCCTCGAATCAGGAGATCGCCATCGCCCTGGTGATCCAACTTTCCACGGTCAAGAAACATGTCAGCAATCTGCTTGGGAAGCTGGGAGCAGCCAGTCGCACCCAGGGGATTGCCCAGGCGCGTACCCTCTCGCTGCTCTAGGTCTGTTCCTCCCAACAACTGCGCCTTCCTCCTCGCACAACTCCTCCCTTTGGTAGACTTTTGACGACTGTCGAAAGGCGCACCTCCTGGCTATACTTTCCACAGGATCGCACCACCCACCACGCAGGAGGAGACAGATGCACTACGCTATTCGTGTGCAAGGACACCTTGACCATTCCTGGCAACCCAGGTTTGAGAGCTTACGCATCGAGCACCAGGACGCTGGGACGACATTGCTCTTTGGATCGTTACCGGATCAGGCAGCGCTGCAAGGAGTGCTCTTACAGATCATCCGTCTGGGTCTGACCCTGCTCTCACTTGAGACGCATGAGGCTGCGGGACGTGAAGAGACAGGAGAAAGCAGAGGAAGAAGAGGTGATCGTGCGCCTGGATGAAAAGGCACCCGCGTCAGAGCCTGGCGGACGCTCGCAGGCTCTCACCATAGCGAAGGAAGAAGAGCGTCAGTGCGTTTGAGAAGCGCATTCCTGGCAAAGTGCTCGTTGGCCCATGCGCCACGATTGCACCGTCCCATCAGTTACAGGAAGGAATTCAACATGACAACAGCGCGCATAGTGAAGCGCATAGGTATATGGACCGGCATAGGCCTGGTCACAACTGTCGTAATCGTCGTAGCAGCACTCTACATCTTTTCTGGGTCCATCGTCGGTCCTGCTCTGGCTCCATTGCAGCTCTCACCACTGAGTCCGGCCACGCAGAATGCACGCACAGCTTCGCCCGATGGAACCTGGAGAGCCGGGGATGGCTCTATAGCCGGGTTTCGAGTACAGGAAGCCTTCCTGGTGCAGAGTGGCACCATCGTCGGACGAACGAGTGCGATGACTGGCTCGCTCGTCATTTCCCACCACGAGATCATCTCGGGATCCTTTCCAGTTGATCTCAGCAAGCTCACCATAGGCGGGAAGCCGAACGCCAGTTTCTTCCAGCTTATGGAGACAAGGAAGTATCCAGACGCAACGCTCACGCTGACAAAAACGATCGTCTTTGCCTCCATCCCAACCAACGGCCAGACCATTTCGTCGAAAGCAACTGCCTCGCTTGCCATGCACGGGATCACGCACACAGTAACCTTTACGATCATGGCCCGCTCTAATGGGACTGTGCTGGAAGCGACAGGCACGGTCCCTTTTCTCGCTTCCGATTGGAGCATTACAAGCCCGTTTGGGATCCAGAATCACGACGTGATCGAATTTCTAGTTGTTTTGCGGAGGGGGTGATCTCCCTTTCGCCTGACTCTGTTTTCAGTCAGGGAACGAAGAGGGAAGAGTTTTTGCTATTCATGTGGAGCCCGCCACTTTCTTGCATGCTCCTTGACTCCTCCTGGCTGCGAAAAGATGACGCGTATCCGGCGCTTCTCCACCTGTTTGTGAGGGAGCGACGCTGCTTTGTGACCATGCTGAGAGGGGAGCATGGTAGTATATATGATGTAGAGACTCGACGGAAAGGGTTTTTCTTCGGTGAAGCCAGCAGGAAGCATGAGAAGCGGTTTCAGAACACGACCAAAAATGGTCAAAACCGCCAAAAATCCTCAGTCGTAGATAGAAGATAGCAGGATCCTGACAGCAGGTGTCAGTAATCAGATGGTATCATAGCCTCCTACACGTGCATAGACCAACGGGAGGCCTATCTTATGTCCAGACACACCTCTGACACATCCGCAGACCTGAGGCGTACCTATGAGGAGGCGCTGGCAGCATTCGTTGCGAAGGTGCAGCAGGATCGCTCTATCATCGCCGCCATCCTTTTTGGCAGCCTGGCCTACGACGATGTGTGGGAAAAGTCGGAT
>JBDTHH010000741.1:0-3054 GCA_039937055.1 Ktedonobacteraceae bacterium
CCACATTATGCAGGTGCTCTGCCTCACAGCTATGGAGCCACCCGTGGCCTTCGATGCCGATGCCATCCGCGATGAGAAAGTCAAAGTCCTGCGGGCTGTGCCGGCGCTCACTCCCGAAGAGGTAGCGCTGCGCACGGTGCGCGGGCAGTACACAGCAGGCGTTGTTGATGGGCAGCAGGTGGTCGGATACAAAGAAGAGAAGAATGTCAACCCCAATTCAACCACTGAAACCTACGTCGCGCTCAAGCTGTTTGTTGAGAACTGGCGCTGGGCGGATGTACCTTTCTACATTCGCACCGGCAAGCATTTGCCCGCCCGAAGCACCGAGGTTACAGTGCAGTTCAAGCGTGTGCCACACCAGCTTTATAAACCAAATGAGACGACTGGCTTACAGCCGAACCGCCTGACGCTGCGTATTCAGCCCAACGAGGGCATCTCGCTCAAATTCGGCGCCAAAGTCCCCGGTGCGGCGCGTCACCTGAGTTCGGTCGATATGGACTTCTCGTATGCCACCGCCTTCGGCATTGAGTCGCCTGATGCCTACGAGCGCCTGCTCGCGGACTGCATGGTGGGCGATTCAACGCTCTTCATTCGCCGCGACGAGATTGAGATGGCCTGGCGCATCGTCGATAGTATCACCGGCGCCTGGAAGAACATGCCAGCCAGCTCGGTGCATCCCTACCCGGCCGGGTCATGGGGACCCAAAGAGGCAAACATGCTCATCGAGAAGGATGGGCGCGAATGGGATAATCCCTGATCTCTATGCAAAAAGGGAAGGAGACACGCATAGGGTAAGGGCGCCGTTTACAAGCCCTTACCCTATGCGTGTCTCCTTCCCCTATACACAATTATAAAGCCGCATCCCAGGGCGAAAGTACAAGAGGCTGTTGCTGCCTATGCGCGTGGTAAGCCAGCTCAAGCGCAGTCTGCGCGCATTGCTCGCCGCGCAGAGCCAGTTCTCGCGCCGGTTGCGGCACGGTATCGACAATTCCGAAGACGACAGGTGTTTTGCGATACAGCGCCATCCATTGCCATTCGTTCGCGGTGGCCTTAGCGAACGGCAATTGCTGCATGACTTGCGTCTGCGAAGAACAGGCAAGGCAGATAGCCACGTTATAAACGGGGTGATCGAGTATATCATGGGTCGCACGAGCGAAGTTAGACCAGTCAGGCACATTCACGATATCGATATCATTCGCCGACACCCCATGCCGCAGAAGCACCTCGTATGCCTGGCTAAACATGGTCCTGACCTGCTGCGTCTGAGAGCGCACAAGAATGATGGCGACTTTGAGCCCACCAGAGGGACCCCATATGTCAGGAGGCTGCTTTAGTGGCCGTAACATAGAATGTGCCTCTTCCTGATGAGACTTTTTGATACATCGTGTGTTTCATTATAAACGTTACTATATGCAAATATTACTATATAAGGCAGCGACCGTCAACGAAAATAGGAGCTATGGAAAGCGAATTTTTCACGATAGACAATTTCGTGATATAACAGTGAGCATATAAGAAAAAATGCTTTCAGGAGCTATGTACTATGAGCCATACAGCCGATATGAAACTGCGCCCGATTGACCCGCAGAGCGATTTTCCACGCATGGCCGAACTGTACAACACCTTCGAGCCGGAGCCGCTCACAGCCGAGGAATTAGGCCGATGGGTGCAGCAGGCCTCTCCCGCCAGAATTCACCAGCGCATAGCAGCGATAGATGAACAGGGGCAGCTTGTCGGATTCAACAACAGCGGGCGCGACCCATGGATGCCGCCTGGACGCTTCTGGATAGAGGTGGTGGTTGACCCCTTCTGGCGTAAGCAGGGCATTGGCGAACTGCTATATACGCACGCGCTCCAGTTTGTGCAGGAGCAGAGAGCGACAACACTGGAGGCCGAGGTGCGCGACCATATGCCAGATTCTCTGCACTTCGCACAGCAGCGCGGCTTCAAGATCGACCGCCATCACTTCGAGTCAACACTTGACCTGGCAATGTTCGACGAAGCCCGTTTCGCTGGCACCATTGAGGCTGTTGAGGCCAGCGGCATACGCTTCTTCACGCTGGCCAATCTCGGTGATACAATGGAGGCGCAACAAAGGCTATATGAAATCAATCGCAGATATGCCGGTGACATTCCGGGGCGCGGTGAAAGCTTCACTCCATTCGAGCAGTTCCACAAGGAGGTCTTTGAGGCGCCCTGGTATCGCGCGGATTGCCAGATTGTCGCTGCCGATGGCGATAGGTGGATCGGCATGTCCGCCACCGGGTACTTTGCAGAGACGAAACACATGTACAACATGATGACCGGGGTAGAACCAGCGTATCGCGGGCGCAAGATAGCCCTGGCGCTCAAGCTACTCAGCATCAGGCGTGCTCGCGCCTATGGAGCGGCATATATGCGCACCAACAACGACTCGCAAAACGCGCCCATCCTGGCGGTCAATCGCAAGCTGGGCTATCGCGCGGAGCCAGGCAAGTATCTGCTGCTGCACACGCTTCAGGATGAGGAGTGAATGCAGGAGGTCCCTACTCGGAAAGGGATAGAGGCTGGCGCCGTCTGTATCGTTTAGCCACGCCCATACGTGACGTATCTATAGCGAACGATCAACCAACGAGGCACAACCTGGAAAGTTGAGGAGCAGCGTGAAGCGGACGACCCGGCGCAGTGACACCCCCGGCGATTATGGATACCCCACTCCCGATGTGATGGCGCTCTCAGCAAAGGCCCTTGAGGTCACACGTCGCCTGACGGACTATTATGGCGTGTCCCCGTGGTCCAGCAAAGACCCGATGAGTATGCTCGTTGACATTATCCTCTCGCACCGCACGCGCGACGAGCAGACCGCCGCCGCGTACGATAACCTCCTCAAGCATTTCGGCTCGTGGGAGGTTGTGCGAGACGCGCCAACGAGCGAGGTAGAGGCGACCATCGCCAATGTCAACTGGCCTGAAGTCAAAGCGCCGCGCCTGCAAGCGATCATGCGCCAGATCACCGAAGAGCGCGGCACGCTCAATCTTGATTTCCTGCGCGACCTGCCGGTGGCAGAGAGTGCCG
>JBDTHH010000742.1:0-8371 GCA_039937055.1 Ktedonobacteraceae bacterium
TGTTATACTGTATTTGAGCCATCAAATCAAACTTCTGAGGCAGGTGATACGATGCCTTTTCTCGAAACAGTTCGCACTCATCTTTATTACGATATTTTTGGACCGGACATCACAAGGCCTGATCTCACAAGTACACCGGATAAGCGGGGGACGCAAGCTAGCGGCACTCCTGCACATTCCCCGCGGACGGTTCTGTTGATCCACGGGTTTGCCGGTACGCCTGAGAGCGATTTTGCTGGGCAGTTGCCGGCACTGCGCGCGCGCTACCGCGTGCTTGCGCCACACCTGCATGGATACGGGCGCTCGTCGCAGCGCACACACTACACAGTCTCCTACTATCGCGAGGATGTAGCGGACCTGCTGGCGCTGCTCGATGCGCTGAGCATTGAGGAGGCGCTGGTGCTGGGCTTTAGCGATGGCGGGATCGTGGGACTCCTGCTCGCCGCGTTGCATCCCGACCGCGTGCAGGCCCTCGCCGTGTTGGGCGCGCAGCCAACCATCGATGAGCGCGATGTTGCCGCCATTCGTCACTGGCTCCTTGAGAAGCCGCTCTCCCCCGAATGGCAGGCACAACTGGCAGAACTGCACGGCGAGCCTTATTGGCGCACGCTTCCCGGCATGTACGTCAGCGCCCAGGAAGCCCTGGTCGCAGCCGGCGGCGTGCTTATCACCAGCGAAGAATTGGCCTCTATTCACTGCCCCACGCTCATCATGCACGGCGCCCGCGATCACATCGTCCCCGCCGACTACTCCCGCGTCATCCACGCCCACATCCCCAGTTCACAGTTCCTGCTGTTCGACGCCGGTCACGCCGCCCACCTGCGCTATGAGCAGGAGTATACACAGGCGGTGATGAGATTCTTCAATTCCGCATTGGTTGATACGAAATAGGAGAGTGATGTCGGCCTTGGAGCAGGGCGCAGGCCAGCGGCGCCCCTACACGAAATGATGATCTCTTGCATGCAAGCATCCGTCCTGTTAGCTCACCGATATGTCCCCTTCTTTCGTGTAGGGGCGCCGCTCGCCTGCGCCCTGGAACCCTGCCCTTCACTTGGTTCTTACGTATACACTTATGATACAAGCATCATCTTTGCGCGAAGCCTGGGCTACACATTCGCTAGATCGGCACATATTTGACCGGTCTTGCAAATTCGCTCTCTCTGCATCGTGATAGGAAGAATAGCGATCAGCGCATCGACATAACTTGAACGTATCGGAGGTATTGTATTTTAATGACAGCCGAGAAGGTTGCAATAGTCATTCCCGCTCTGAACGAGGAGGCGGCTCTGCGCCAGTTGCTGGCGGAACTTCCAGACGATATTGCCGGGTGGAAGATTGTGGTTGATAACGGCAGCACCGACGCGACGGCCGCGGTGGCGCGCAGGGCTGGTGCGCTCGTAGCAAGCGAGCCGGTGCGCGGCTATGGGCGCGCCTGCCTGAAAGGCTTTCATACTGCCCGCGATCTGGGCGCCGAGGTTATTATCTTCATGGACGGCGATGGCAGCGATGACCCCGCCGACCTGCCGATGATGCTGGAGCCGGTACTGGCGGGACGCGCGGACCTGGTAATCGGCTCCCGCAATAACGCGCGCTCCGAACGCGGCGCTATCCCGCCACAGGCCCGTCTGGGCAACTGGCTGGTGAGCCATCTGATCCATATGCTGTACGGTGTGCGTCTCCATGATATCGGCTCGTTCCGCGTCATACGCTGCTCTACGCTGGAAGCGCTGCATATGCATGAAATGACATCCGGTTGGCCGGTTGAGATGCTCGTTAAAGCGGCTCGCGCCCGCTACCACATCGTCGAATTGCCCATTCACTACCGGCGCCGCAGCCACGGCCGCTCGAAAGTCGGCGGCACGCTGGCCGGCGCGGTCCAGGCCGCCTACCATATGCTGCATACTACCTTCCGCTACGCGGGCGCCAGGGGCAGCAGCCATGTCTGATACAGCGCTCATTATCATGGCTCGCTATCCCGAACCCGGCAAGACCAAGACGCGTCTGGCCCATACTATCGGCGCTGTCGAAGCCGCTCAGCTCTACCAGGCATTTCTCAGCGACCTGGCAGTACGCTTTGGCCCTTCGCCCTACGCGCTGCACTGGGCCTACACGCCGCCAGATGTCGATTACCATAGATTCGTAACCAGCCTCGCACCAGAACATGCACCCTCGATGAGCTGCTTCCCACAGCAGGGGGCGGATTTCGGCGCACGGCTGCTCCAGGCCTTTCGCTACACCTATGCGCAGGGCTTTGTGTACACCATTCTGATCGGCTCCGACTCGCCGCACATCAGCATGGCCATCATCGACAGCGCGCGCGCCGCCCTGGAGGAGGCCGATGTTGTGCTGGGACCCGCCGATGATGGCGGCTATTATCTCATTGGAATGCATGAACCACACGATGTCTTTAGCGGCATTCCCATGAGCACGCCTGTCGTCAAACAGATGACCATCGAACAGGCGCAGCGCCAGGGCCTGACGGTGCGCCTGCTGGAGACGCTTTCCGATGTCGATGAATGGCCCGACCTGCTACGTTTAGCACGCCTGCTCCAGGTGGATCGCACGCTGGCGCCCGCGACCGCCGCCTATATCGATACTATCGCCCACATTGTGACCAGATCGTAGGGGCGCGCTTGATCGCGTCCGCCTTGTTGAAGGAGGGGTATATGACCACCATATCTGTAGCCACGCTGCCGCGTTCGATCTATATCGAGCCGACCAGCCGCTGTAACGAATTTTGCCAGCAGTGCCCGCGCACGCTGCTCACACGCGAGGATGACCGGGACCTGAGCTTCGATAACTTCCGCCACATCGTGGACCAGTTTCCGGTCCTGGATCGCGTCGTCCTGCATGGGCTGGGTGAGCCGCTGCTCAACAAGGATCTGCCGCGCATGGTGAGCTATCTGAAGGCGCGCGGCACCTACGTGCTCTTTAACTCGAACGGCATCGCGCTCACCGCCAAACGCGGGCAGGCCCTGATCGAGGCCGGGCTTGACGAGTATCGCCTCTCGATGGATGGCTCGACGCGCGAGACGTACGCCCATGTGCGCGGCGTGGATGCCTTCGAGAAGATCTGGCGCAACATCCGCGCCTTCGTGATCATGCAGAATGAGCAGGATGCGCGCAAACCCGCCGTCTCGCTCTGGTTCACGGCCATGCGCGAGAACCTGCACGAACTGCCCGGCCTGATCGACCTGGCCAGCGCCAACGGGATACGCGAGGTGTATATGCAGCGCCTGGTCTACTTCGAGGAGGGCCTGGCGCAATCGCAGCAGGCTCTCTTCCGACGCGCGACTCCGGAAGAGCTGGATCTGGTGCAGCGCTGCCAGCAGATGTGCCTGGAGCGAGGCATCATGTTCAAGGCCGCCGGCTCCGCCACGCCGATAGATAGCCTGGTGCGCGATTTCGGCGCGCGCCCCTGGGCCGGCTGCCAACGCCCCTATACGCTCACCTACATCACCTCCAGCGGCAACGTACTCTCCTGCTGCTTCGCGCCCTTCGGACACAAAAGCGCGCGCGAATACCAGGGCCGTGTGCTGGGTAACATCTTCCAGGAGCCAATCGAGGCCATCTGGCAGGGCGAGCGCTACGAGGCCTTCCGCCGCGCCTTCGAGAGCGAGCATCCCGCCACCCAGTGCGCGCAGTGCGGCACGAACTGGAGCTATTAGGACGCATCAGTACAATATAATATATAGAGGTATCCATGGTTGCATGACCTACCTTATCCCATCCATGCGACCATTCCACATGTGCAACGATGGATACCTCTCCCATCTCGCAAACCCCCTATTAAAGAACTACACGTGCTTTACTTTTGCATTTATATGCGTTTAGAAAAGGGCTGAAGAAAGCTTCTTCCCTGACGGATTGTGCCAAGGTGCGTCCGGATCAGAGAGGGTGACATGTGTTACGAGGCTGAAGAAAGCTTCTTCCCTGACGGATTGTGCCAAGGATCGTTTCGTTTTGGTCAGAGACTCGTTGTTTGCAATGTGAGCATCTCCCTGAGACGGCGGGCTGCGCAACTGAGATATGCCTGACAACGATAGATCAGCATCACCGGGACAGTTGTTTGCAGCGCAGCAATAGGGAGGACTTGCATGGTTCCCAAACGTAGCTCCTCTTCGATACTACTGGCTGGCAAGAGGCCGATGCCAAAGTCCGCTTCGATCAAACGCTTCTGAGCCGTCAAACTATCAATCGTGATCATCTCAGCATCCTCCATACTGTAGCGCAAGAGCTGCTGGACGAGGATACGGGCAAATGGTTCACCTGATGATCCAATGCCTGTAGGAAAGCCTATCCAGGGCACGCCTTGTAACGCCAGTGGTTCGGTTGGGATTCCCACAACCAGACGCGAATGGGCGGCAGAGACGATCTGCAATGGTTCGTGCATGACCGGCAACGAACACACGATCTCTGGACGAGGATCAGCGAAATAACGCAAACCCAGAAGAGCATCTCCTTGTTGAACCAGATTACTGACCTCCGCACTGCGGGCCGTGCGCAAGAGCAGGCGCACATGGGGATATGCTTCACGAAATGCCCGCAGTTGCCCTGTGAGCCGGGTGCTTGCCAGCGTTCCCACCAATACCAGGGTGATGTCGCCTTGCTCCTCCTCTTCAAGAGCATACACGGCCGCGGCGCCATCGTGCAGCGCCGCCAGGACCTGTTGAGCATAGGGGAGAAACGCCCGGCCAGCCTCTGTCAGGCGCACTCCAGCAGGGAGGCGTTCAAACAGAGGAGCGCCCAGTTCGCGTTCCAGCAGTTCAACCCGGCGGCTGATTGCCGGTTGTGAGACACACAGGATAGTGGCAGCTCGTGTGAAGCCGCCAACGCGAGTGATGGTGACAAATGCCTCGACCTCATTCAATTCCATAGCCATCAGTATAGCTGATGGACAAGATAAAGACAATCGATTAGACACATGAGGGAAGGGGGCTTATACTCTGTGACATGGAGTTTCGAACTAGCTGGGCAAGAAGAAAAGAGAGGCAATGATGATCCAGCCCCCGCATAATCCCATCGAAGCAGTGACCCACCCTGATCCTTATCCCTATTATGCTGACCTGGTAACAAACAGGCCCATCTATTGGGACGAAGCGATAGGGTGCTGGATTGCTTCAAGCGCGGCGACCGTTACAGCCGTCTTGACCAACACGCTGTGTCGAGTGCGTCCACCGGAGGAGCAGGTTCCCGCAACGCTGCTGAACTCACCTGCCGCCGACATCTTCCGCCACCTGGTGCGCATGAACGACGGGCAGGAGCATCGCTGCATGAAAGGAGCCGTGTCATCGACGTTGCAGACCATCGACATGGCTCAAGTTGTGGGACAAAGCAACACATGGGCGCGACTTCTGGCAAACGAGATGAAACCAGAGGCTGATCCTGGTCAGCTAGCAGATTTTGCTTTTCACCTGCCGGTGTATGTCGTCGCCAGCCTGCTCGGCATTCCACAGGAGCATTTGCGGCAAACGGCCTGCTGGATGAGCGATTTTGTGCGCTGCCTGGCGCCAGGAAGCCTTCCCAGGCAGATTGAGCAGGGCAAGGAAGCGGCAAGCTATTTGCAGGATCTCTTACACGCCATTTTGAGTATGCAGGAGGCGGAGCAGACTTCAGGTGGGCCTGGCAGCCTGATGCGTGAAGTCAGATTGGCCGGATATACAGACAGGGATGTGGCAGTTGCTAATGGGATTGGTTTGCTCTCACAAGCGTACGAGGCGACAACGGGATTGATTGGCAATACGCTGCTCGCATTAGCAAGGCACCAGGATGTCTACGAGCAGATTCTGGCTGATCCCGATCAGTTGCACCTGGTCATTCAGGAAGTCCTGCGCTATGATCCACCCATTCAGAACACGCGCCGCTACCTTGCTGGCAATGGAACGCTTGCAGGAGAAGAGATAAAAGAAGGTGACAGTGTACTGGTCGTGCTGGCAGCCGCCAACCGCGACCCGGCCGCCAATCGAGATCCTGAGCGGTTCGATCCCTTCAGGAAAGCCCGGCGCCTCTTCACGTTTGGAGTTGGAGAGCATGTGTGTCCGGGCGAGATAATTGCCACCAGCATAGCTAAAGCTGGCGTTGAGCGGCTCATACGCTCAGGCATCAAGATGTCTCACCTGGCTGAGAGCGTCAGGTATCGCTCCTCAGCAAATACACGCATCCCACTTTTTGAAGGAGGAAAGCGATGATCGCCGTCATTTTTGAAGTGTGGCCCAGGGATGGGCACAGGCAAGCGTATCTTGATGTCGCGGCCCAGCTTCGGCCGCTGCTCGCTGAAATCGATGGGTTTATCTCCATCGAGCGTTTTGAGAGCCTCTCCGAACCGGGAAAGCTCCTCTCACTCTCCTTCTGGCGTGATGAGAAGGCCGTTGAGGCGTGGAGACAGCTTGAGAAGCATCGTGCAGCCCAGGCATATGGACGAGAGAAGGCGTTCAAGGACTATCGGCTCAGGATCGCTGGCGTGATCAGAGACTATGGGATGTTTGAACGTGAGCAAGCTCCCGGTGACAGCCGCCGTCTGTATGGCTAAACTTGAGTAGATGTCTAATGTCCAGCAATGGCGTCACAGACAAGGCGCTGATCAATGTGCTATCATCAGAGAAAAAAGAGGACAGCGCGTATGATGAAATTGAGCACCATGCTCAAGGTTGATAGCACGGTAGACACACAATGGCAGAGCCGCATTGCAGACCAAATTCTGGAGCAGTGGGAGCATGACCAGGGGTCAGCACAGTTCTTCAGATCAAGCACAAACTTCGTGTACGTCTTCCGCAAAGGCGGTGAGCACTACTTTCTACGCTTTGCCGATAGCGCCGAACGCACAGCAGCAGCCATTGAGGCAGAGATGGCTCTTCTCCGCTGGATCGCAAGCAAGGGCATGACTGTGACGACTCCCATTGCGTCCAAAAATGGCCGCTACGTGGAAACTGTCGAGACTGATCTGGGCATATTTCATGCTGTCGTGTTTGCGGGCCTGCAAGGGTCTCAGGTGGATTTTGACGAGCTGAGTGGCGCTCAATTTGAGAAATGGGGGGCCACACTAGGGAAACTGCATGCCACGATGCATCTGGATCAAGATCCAAGGTTATCCGCACGCGGGACATGGAGGGAGCACCTCACTCAGGCCCGAATCTATGTGCCAGCAGACGAACCAGCGGTCCAGACCGAATTAGAGCACCTCACCTCGTTCCTTTCTGCGCTGCCCGTGACAGAAACGAACTATGGCCTCATTCACGGCGATTTTGAACTCGATAATCTCTTCTGGCAAGACGATACCATCGCGATGTTGGACTTCGACGATTGTTCGTATTCCTGGTATATCGCAGATATCGCCCTCGCCCTCAGGGATCTTTTTGAGGCCGGTGTTGATCTCAGCCATCCCTCATTCCGCGCGTTCATCCATGGCTATTCCGCACACACTTCCCTGGATGAGGAACTGCTTTCCCATCTGCCAACATGGATGAGGCTGGCGAACTTCATCATCTATACAAAGCTCGTGCGGGCGATGGATCTGGCGCCTGACCAGGACTATCCAGAATGGTGTACCTCACTCCTGCTGAAGCTAGAAAACTGGAAGCAGAACTACAAAGCGTCTCTTCTCGCATAAGACTCTGGCTATCTTTACTTTTTGCGTTGACATGCGTTTAATACAAAATAGAGGCAACAAATATTCGCAAGAGTAGGTCTGTAGAGGCGGGGTTTACAAGCGTTCGTTGATACTAAATCGGAGACGAGATGCCACACGCAGGGTTGCAGGGCGCCCGCAAGGGAACGCCCCTACATGTTCGTCCTCCGATGGAACAGGATGCCCAGCATGCCAACATTGATAGGTTGTTCGTCTGGCCGGAAATGTAGTAACGCAGGCCAATTCCAGACACGCCATTGCCCATTGAGCTGGTCAACACCCACGACCATGTCTCCACAGCAACAGAGAGAGGGAGTGAAGCCTAGCGGAGAAGAGCAGGTCTGGAGCACTTCCCCTGTTTCCTGTTTCAAGCACACACCTTCACTGAAGAGACGCTTGTCTTCCTCATCTTGCATACTCACAACAACGACCACTGTCTCTCCCTGTTGTGCTGGTCCATCACTCACCGCGACAGTAATAGCAGGCCACGCTGGATACTCATGGGAAGGCAGAGTTTCAGCCGGTAGGCCAATCTGCGAAGGATGGCTCCAGCGTACCGCTGTCCACTGGGCATCCCAGCCGGTAATCCAGGTTCGCCACCGCTCCTCAGTGCCAGCCACACGCGAGGGACGCCACTCTTTGACGGTGACCCACGCCTCTGGAGACGCCAGTATAAGTAACTGAATATGCGAGGCAGTGAACACCATCGCATTCTCGGCGGTTGCCAGTTCGGTATTGGCGACAAGG
>JBDTHH010000743.1:0-5442 GCA_039937055.1 Ktedonobacteraceae bacterium
GCCGCGTAGAGCGTCCAGATAAGCACCAGGCCCACAAACGTCGCGAAGAGGCGATGCAAGATGTTGACATCCGCCAGGTGATACTGGATGGCCCACGCCGGCGCTTGCCCGCACAGGGGCCAGCCGGTACAGGCCAGCGACGCGCCAGAGCCAACTACATAGGAGCCGCTGAGCATCAACAGGTAGACGAGCAGCGCATTGGTGATCGCCAGGCGCGCGAACTTGCGCGTCCTCTCGGGGAGTTCTCTGCTCGGCGCGGCTGTACCGGCCATGATCGCCACGGTAATTACCATTGCGAAGATTGCCAGCGCCACACCCAGGTGCGCCGCGATGATCTCCGGTGGCAGCTTCCAGAGCACCGTGAGGGCACCAAGCGCGATCTGGATCACCAGCAACACGGGCGCGATCAGAGCTGGATACAGCACCTGCCGAGCCTGGCGCGCCCATAACAACGCGCAGACCGCCACCAGAATGACCAGCACACCGACGATGGAGGCCGTGTAGCGGTGCGACTCCTCAAGCAGCGCGCCGGCATCCGGGAACGCAAATGGCTTGCCGAAACACAGCGGCCAGTCGGGACAACTCAGCCCGGCGTTGTTCACGCGCACAGTGCCACCCAGGGCAACCAGGAAATAGGTAAAGCCAACTGCCACCCACGCGATGCGGCGTATGATCTTCATACATTAGCTCCTAATGAGATAACAAATAAGGACGAGCGCTTCCGGTGACTTCGGTAGCCGCAGAAAATACTCCTGCTATTGTCGGTGCCACGCCTGCATACACTCCTTGCAAGCTACAGGCCATACCTTACAATTACCTGAACGACGCTAGCCTGAATGCAGCAACCCACTCTATTCAGGCCACTGTAAGGTAAGGGAAAAAGCCTGCAAGTTGCTTTTCAGGGAGGATCACTACACTATCCAGCATATGTCAATGAGAATGGCGTTTTTTGCCAAAATACATAATTTCTTTCTTAGGAGATCAAGAAGTGAGGATGCCTAGAATTCGCGGGATGAACCGTTGGGGGCTCGTGCTCTCAACGCTGATTTTATCCTCGCTCCTGTTCGCAGCTTGCGGCGGCACCCCCCCCTCCACCTTAAACCCGGCGGGGCCTGTTGCCAATGAAGAATCTATCTTGTTCTGGTTCATTCTGGTGGTTGCTACCCTTGTGTTTGTCATCGTTGAGGGCGTACTTATCTGGTCTATCATTCGCTACCGTGAGCGCCCAAACATGCCGACACCCAGGCAGACCCATGGCAACACCAAACTCGAAATCTGGTGGACCATCGCGCCCTCCATCTTTCTGTTTGCCGTGCTTGTATTTACGATCCGTACGATGTTCGTCCTGGCCGATCCTCCCGCGGGCAGCCGCACCCTCCAGATAACTGCCGTTGGGCACCAGTGGTGGTGGGAGTTCGACTACGCGAACCAGAAGATCACCACCGCCGATGACCTGTATGTCCCGGTGGGCACCGCCGTAGAGGTTCAACTTAAGTCAAATAACGTTATTCACAGCTTCTGGATACCTGAGTTGACCGGCAAAACCGACGTAGTACCGGGCCACACGAACTCCAAGTGGTTCCAGGGAGACCGGGTTGGCGTCTATCGCGGCGAATGCGCCGAGTTCTGTGGCGCGCAGCATGCCCACATGGACTTCAACGTGCATGTACTCTCAAATAACGATTTCCTGACCTGGGTCAGCGGCCAGCAGCAAGACCAGGTGGCAACCGCGAACACACCCGGCGGGAAACTGTTTAAGAGCCTGGGCTGTACCGCCTGCCATGGCATCGTCGGTATCGACCTGACCAGCTTCCAGGACCCCAAGGCTAACGCCCTGATCGGGCCGAACCTGACGCACTTCGGTGGCCGCGACCTGATCGCAGGTGGCGTGCTGGAGAATACGCCCGCTAACCTGACGACATGGTTGCAGAACCCGCAAAGTGTGAAACCGGGGAACGATATGGTCATCGGGCAGCTTACGCCGGCCCAGATCAGTACCCTGGTGGACTACCTGGAGAACTTGAAATAACCTGATAGGCTTCTACCCCAGGCTGTGGGGTTGGATTTTCGGAGGAATTGCCAATGGCAACCCGCACTATCGTTCAAACGCCAGGTGTGGCTGGACGAAGGCGCTTAAGCGACACCTATTTTGGCGAGTGGCTGATGACCACCGACCACAAGAAGATCGGCATCATGTACATAACGACGGCCTTCTTCTTCTTCGTGGTTGGTGGCCTGGAGGCGCTGCTCATCCGCACGCAGTTAGCTGCGCCGGATGGCAAGGTGGTGAACTCAACAACGTACAGCGAACTCTTCACGATGCACGGCACCACGATGATCTTCCTGTTCGTGATGCCTATGCTCACCGGCTTCGGCAACTTTGTCGTGCCGCTGATGATCGGCGCTCGCGATATGGCCTTCCCACGCCTGAACGCGTTCGGGTACTGGATCGTGCTCTTCGGCGGCGTCTTCTTGCAGTCAAGCTTCATCTTCAACTCGGCGCCCAACTCAGGCTGGTTCTCTTACGCGCCGCTGACCGAGCTGGCATATGGCTGTGGTGTCACCAATTGTTCGACGACCGCACCCGCGATGAACGCGGACTTCTGGATTTTGGGCGTCCTGCTGCTCGGTATTTCGTCCATCGCCGGCGCGCTCAACTTCATCGTGACCATTCTCAAGCTGCGCGCGCCGGGCATGTCGATCAACCGCATGCCGCTCTTCTCGTGGATGACCCTGGTGACATCGTTCCTGCTGCTCTTCGCGCTGCCCAGCCTGACCGCTGCCGCGCTGTTGCTGCTGCTGGACCGCCACCTGGGCACGCACTTCTACCAGTTCGCTTACAACGGCGACCCAGTGCTCTGGCAGCACCTCTTCTGGTCCTTCGGGCACCCGGAGGTGTACATCCTGATCCTGCCCGCCTTCGGCATGATCTCGGAGATCCTGCCGGTCTTTTCGCGCAAACCGATCTTCGGCTATACCTTTATCGCCTGGTCGGGCGTGGCGATCGGTTTCCTGAGCTTCACCGTATGGGCGCACCATATGTTCGCCGTCGGCCTGCCGATAGTGGCGCAGGCGTTCTTCGCGACAAGCACAACGCTGATCGCCATCCCGACCGCTGTGAAGGTCTTCAACTGGCTGGGCACAATCATCGGCGGAAAACTCAACATGAAGGCGCCGCTGTACTTCTCGCTGGGCTTCATCGCGATGTTCCTGATCGGCGGCCTCAACGGCGTGGCGCTGGCGGTGGTGCCCTTCGACTACCAGGTGACGGATAGCTACTTTGTGGTCTCGCACCTGCACTATGTGCTCTTCGGCGGCACGGTCTTCGCCATCTTCGGCGGCATCTTCTACTGGTTCCCCAAGATGTCCGGCAAGATGCTGAACGATGGCCTGGGCAAGCTCCAGTTCTGGCTGATGCTGGTCGGCGTGAACCTGACCTTCTTCCCCATGCACATCCTGGGCCTGCTGGGTATGCCGCGCCGTATCTATACCTACCCAAACTTCCTGGGCTGGAACGAGTTGAACCTGATGGAGACGGTTGGTGCCTTCATTATCGCGGCTGCCATTCTGGTCTTCATCTGGAACGTTGCCACCTCCCTGCGCAGCGGCGAGGTGGCCGGAGATGATCCCTGGGATGCTTTCACGCTGGAATGGGATACCACATCCCCGCCAAAACCATACAACTTCCTCTCTATTCCGGTAGTGCGCAGCCGCCGCCCGTTCTATGATAAGAAGAACCCGGAGACCGCTGATTGGAAAACGGTGGTCCATTAAGGGAACGACTGCGGGGGCACGTTGTTGCGTACACCCCGCAGCCCTGGGGAGGCGCATGATAGGATTGGAAACGAGGTGACGCGTGTCCGAGGAGCAAGGTCAGACGCGACCTGGCAGCGATGCAATGGCGAGCGAAGTCCAGGAGCGGGGCCCCAGTTCTCATAACAGTTTCTGGCCCCTTGCGCTGGCTGTGGCGATCTTTGTGATCCTGGTGGGCATCATGACCCATCCCATCGTCCTGGGGGTTGGCGCCGTGCTGGCAGTAGTCGCTGTCATCGGCTGGGGTCTTGAAAAACAGTAACGAGATGAACGATATGGTGCCTGGCCCTCTTCTATACCTGCTTGAGAGGGAGCGCACCTGATAGAGATAGAGACAGGGAGAATGAAAGTATGAGTGTCTCTCACGGTGAGGGAGTCCGCACACTTGAAGACCACGAACAGGCGGGGCATGGCATTAACTGGTGGGGCATGATCTTCTTCATCGCCTCCGAGGCCCTGATCTTCGCCAACCTGATCGCCGCCTACCTCTACCTGGAGATCCGGCAGGGCCAGTGGCGCCTGCCAACCGGGGACAGGCTGGATGCGGTCTACCCGGCCATCAATACGGTGATCCTGCTCTCAAGCAGTATCCCCGCGTATCTCGCGCGCACCGGGATTGCGAAGGGCAACCAGAGCCGCCTGCGCTGGGGCCTGCTCACCGCCATTGTGCTGGGCGCTATCTTCCTGGTCGGCCAGGCCGTTGAATATACGAACCTCTTCGGCATCCACTTCACACCGCAGTACCAGACCTTCGGCTCGGCCTTCTTCACACTGACCGGGTTCCACGGCCTGCATGTGACCATCGGCCTGATCTTTATGCTGATCGTCCTGATCCGCTCGTGGCGCGGCGACTTTACCGCTAAAAAGCATTTCGCCGTCGAGGCAGCCGAGATGTACTGGCACTTCGTTGATGTTGTCTGGATCATCGTCTTCAGCACCGTCTACCTGCTGCCGTTCATCCGGGGATAGACCTTTCAAACATAGGGGTCTGAGAGGGAGGGGCTTGTAAACCGCGCCCCTCCCTCTCAGACCCCTATCCGTTACCCGAAATCTCCCGCGAAACGCTCATAGAAATATGGTAAAATCCATAGGGATAGGAAAATATAGTATGTCATTGTAAGGCGCTAAGACAAAAGATCGCACAGCCAGAGGCACACGGAAAGGATACGCACATGGAAGAAGGCGTCGCAAGTATTGCAGAGCGCCAGCAAAGCCGACCGCGCGCCAGGAGGCGCATCGTCTGGCACTGCTCGATCTGCACACGGCGTGTCCCCTCGGAGGCCATTTCCGTGACGGAGCCGGAAGGCGCGCCGGAGCCGCGCAGTTCCTGGGTGCTATGCCAGACCTGCTATCGCGCGCTCCTGGAGGAAATGCGCCGTTCGCCTATCCGCTCGCCCCTGCGCCTGCGCATCGCCATCGGCCTCGTCGCCGCCGAACGCTGGCCCCGCCCTCGCTCACAGCCCTCTACCCGCGTGAGCTATTTCATCGACGATCACAAACTCATTCCCTGGATTGGCTGGAGCTTCGTGATTGCCATGATCCTCCACCTCTTCATAGTCGTAGCCCTGGCGCTGTTCGCTCACTAGCCCGGCCTGAGAGGAGGCCACACAAGCTCCAAGGGATGTCTCA
>JBDTHH010000744.1:0-26426 GCA_039937055.1 Ktedonobacteraceae bacterium
GGCGATACCGGTGGCGTAAACCGTGCTGCCAGCAAGCGAGGTTGCGCTGCTGGCCTGGTAGAACTGCACCGGGGTGAGTGTCGCGGCCGGCGAGCTGTTCAAGGTCCAGACCGGGGAGCCTGTGGCGGGATCAAGGGCCGCCAGCCCGCGCGCGCCTGCCGAGAGGAGGAGCTGGCGCTGACCTGTGTTGAGCAGCAGGGTACGGGTGGGACGCGCCACCTGCCAGCGGATGTGACCATCGGTGCGGTTGAGGGCCGAGAGCATGGTGTTGCTGGCGGTGTAGAGCGTCTCGCCATCCAGCAATAGCGGGGCAGCATAGGTAAGCTGATCGTTGAGCGCCTGCGTCCATTGCAGCGTGCCGGTGTGCAGATCATAGGCCGCGATCTGCCCAGCGCCGGCTGACTTCGCCGTGTAGAGCGTGCGTGCATCGAATGCGGGCTGGAAGCGATGCGCTCCCTGGGTCGGCTGCTGAGCGTGCAGGCGCCAGAGCTGTTCCCCGGCGGCGTTCAGCACCTGCACACCGTCCGCGTATTCGGCCACCAGGTCTCCACCCGGCGCGACGCTCAGGGTACTGTAGGACGAGGATACAGCCGGCGAGTCATTGACGCGCCATGTACCAGCGCCGCCCAGCGCGATCACGCCTTGCCGGTTTGACGCGTTGTGGACGCCAAAAACAGGCCCCATCTGGGTCTGGCCGGGGGGCGTGATCGTGGTCGTTCCCAGGTAGCCGCCGCCAAGATCCTGCTGTGTCACAACGCGTCCGCTACGCGCATCAAGCGTGTAGGCAAAGAGATGGGTATCGCTGCTATCATGCCAGAGCAGCAGGCTGCTCACAACCACAAGTGCCAGCAGCACACACGCCATGATGGCACGCGCCTGCTGCGACAATGGGGGCAGGCCTGCTTGCGCCGACCCGGCCGGCGTGGGGGGCGCCTTCGGAGGAGACCAATCAGCGACGCTCTGGCCAGCCTGGCTCTCAGACCGTAGTCTGCTTGTCTGTGAAGGCGGTCTACCGGAGCCGTTCAAAGCACTTTTGCGTCGGCTCTCAAGCGGAGGTATACCCGTCTTCAGGGTAGGCTGATCGGCGGCGCTGTTCTGAGCCGCATCAACGTCCTGGGGGGTGGGCACCTGCGTTTTCTCAGTGGGCCTCTCGGCAACGCCAAAATCGAGATCGATGGCCTCGGCCAGATGCGGAGTATTGATGCGCGGAGGTATGGCCCGTGGCACAGCCGGGCGTTTGACCGTTTCTTCCCCCACATCATCAAAGGGGTCGTCATGCTCCTCGCCGGGTGTTGGATGTGACGGTTGCTTGTCAGGCATCGTAATAGCGCTCTCTCGTACTCCAGGTTCTCGATCTTCTACTATAGCAGATTACACGCGAAGTTAAAAGCACGGGGGAACCGAGGGTCAGGTTTGTTGAAAAGGCGTGCTTACCCGAGAACCTGCTGCGTGCGCCCCGATCAACCCGCGTAGGGACCCGGCTTGCCGCGTCCGGGTGAGGCATCCCTTGGGGTCAATACCGGTCACATAAGGAGAATGGTGGGAGAAATGGCTCGAAAAGCACATCTGTATTCGCTTCTTGTGAGCGTAGACAGTTCAGCTTTTTGCAGCGAGTGCTCCGCTTTTTCACGTATTTTTCCGGGTAATTCTCCTTATGTGACCGGTATTGTCCCTTGGGGTGCCTGTGAGGTCTCCTGACTGGCCGCGCAAGCGAAGCCGGCACCCGGACGCGGCAAGCCGGGTCCCTACGCGGGTTGGGGCACCCTGGTGAACCGAGGGTAGCCTATGGACGAACAACGAGGTGTGGGATATGATAGTAGTCTGTAGCTGTGCTATCTTCGTTGGCAGGAGACTTCATGCGCACCCTCAATCTGCACCAGCTTGCGACGTTTCAGGTGGTGGCCAAACATTGTAGCTATGTTCGCGCGGCCGAAGAGCTGCATTTCAGCCAGCCGGCCGTCTCCGCGCAGATTCGCCAGCTTGAGGAGGTGATGGGCGTCAAGCTCTTTGACCAGATCGGGCGCAAGACCCACCTGACGCAGGCTGGAGAGGAACTCTATCGCTACAGCCAGAAGATCTTCGCGGTGATCGAAGAGGCCACCGAGACGATGGAGTCGCTGCGCAGCCCGCATTATGGCCGCCTGAGCGTGGGAGCCGATACCACGGTGGGGTCCTACGTCATTCCGAACCTGCTGGGGAAGTTTCACCAGGCCTATCCCGAGGTCGAGATCAGCCTGGATGTGCTCAACCGCGCGACCCTGGTGGATGCGCTGGTGAATAACCGCATCGATATCGCCATTGTGGGCCGGGTGCCCGATGAGATCCCCGTAGTGATCGAGCCTTTCGCGCGGAACGAGCTGGTGCTGGTGGCCACCCCCACGCACCGGCTGGCGGGTCGGATCGAGGTGCCTTTCGCGGAACTGGGGCGTGAAAATTTCTTGCTGCGCGAGGTGGGTTCAGGGACGCGCGCGGCCCTGGAAGATGTCTTCCGCGAAGCCGACATCCCACTGAAAGTCTCGATGCAGATGGGAACGAACAGCGCCATTAAACAGAGCGTGGCGGCCGGGCTGGGTATCGCCTTGATCTCGCGGGTCGCTCTCGATATGGAGCTGGCCATGAATCGCCTGGTCGTTCTCGATGTCGAAGGCTTCCCCATCATGCGCCAGTGGCGTATCGTGCATTTGAAGGAGAAGAGCCTCTCCGCCACGACGCGCGCCTTCAAATTATTCCTCTTACAACACGCCGACAGGCGCCTGCGCAAAAAGACAACCTAACTGCTATCCGTCTCGAAATCGTTTCGGTTCTGTATACTAACAGCAGTGATCCTTTTATGTGTGGAGCTTGCAGCCTTGCCGCAGAGCAGAGAGAGAGCAGCGTATGAATACTGAGATACAGCAGCGTGTCCTGACGCCTTGCCCGCAGTGTGGCAAGGTACGTATTGGTGTGAGGTGCAATAGTGACATGGATCTGAGGGCGGCCGGAAAATTTGTCTCTGACCTGGCAGCGGTCGTCTGCATCGCCTGCGGCTACACGACGCTGTACGCGTTGGACTTGCAGAGATTGTGGAAAGAGCTGGACATGCATCCTGAACACTTCGTGCTGCCGCTCAATTTCAGAGGGTGATAGGGGCCGGCTACCTGGCAAGCAGGAGGTGCGCGACCACCCAGGCTCTATATACACACAGCAACAGGACCGCGACAACATCCCAGCAGGCTCCGGATCGCAAGAAACAGAGACATCGGGGAGACACAAAAAGAACCTGGAGGGAACGCACCCCTCCAGGCTCGTACCACCCCACCACTTCACATTTCCAAATCCCATAAACGAGAAATGCCACGTTTAGAACTTTCCCCCTACAGTTCACATGCCCTGAGTCCCGTATATACACGATTTCACCCGCCACCCGGCACTACCCCCATCAATTGTTAGATCGCCATATTTGGAACTCTCACCCCCTTCGTTCTATGCTAAAATATACCATACAGACATGTCGATACTATGAATATAGATGCTCCTTACATTACATAATTTTCATACTATCAGAGTTTTAGAACGCCTTGAATCATTACAATTTATTCATTTCCTGACAAGGCCTGCGCTCTGATCTGCTATAATGAAGCGACGGCAGGGTTCTGCCGGCCATTGAGGCGGGTGAAAAGCCGTAAGAGGTGGCCAGGTTTCCAGATCGTTGATGGGTAAATGAGATGACGCTTTTAATAGATACTGCACAGCTTGCCGCCGGTCAGCGTGTGCTGATTCTTAACTCGGCGGCGGACCCGTTTGTGGAGTTCGCGGCACAGCAAATCAGCTACGGGCAACTGGTGCTGGCCGAAGACAATATCGCCGCACTCCAGCAACCAGTCAGGTTTGTGGGGCCAGGTTCCGTACAACATATCCCCTTCCACGACTATCCATTACATGCCGTGCCCGGCAGCATGGATGTCGCCGTGATGAATCTGCTCTACCAGCCGGGCAATGCCTGGGTGCATTATGGGTTGGAGGTGGCGGCATACGCCCTGAAAGTCGGGGGCCAGCTCTACGTTATGGGGGCGAAAGATCGCGGTATCGTGTCAGTAGCGAAACGCATGCAGGCCTGCTTCGGCAACGTCGAGACGCTGGAGATCAGCAAGGGTCAGCGGGTAGTGCGCGCGCGTAAGGATGCCGGGTGGCAAGCGCCTGAAGGCCACCCGCCAGTATTGCCTCTGGACGATGTATTCGCGGGAGGGAAGCTGGACGAGGGGACGCGGTTGCTATTGGAGGTGCTGGAGGTACGAGCCACGGATGTAGCGCTGGACATCGGCTGTGGCGCGGGCTACATCGGACTGCATATCGCGCAACAGGCCCCTAAAGGACAGGTAACCATGGTTGACGCCAGCCTGGCCGCCGTGGCACGCGCCCGGCAGCGTGTAGTGGAGAGCGGGCAGAGCAACGTACAGGTACTGCCAAGCGCCGGCGCCCAGGCGGTCAGTGAGCAACGCTTTGACCTGATAGTGACGAATCCCCCCTTTCATACAGGAGGCATTCAAACAACCACGATTGCCGAACGCTTCATCCGCGAGGCCGCGCAGGTGCTGCGTCCCCCACGCGGGCGCTTTTACCTGGTGGCGAATCGCTTCCTGAAGTATGAACCGGCACTACGCGCCAGCTTTAAGGTGGTCGAGGAGGTGGGGGGCGATACACGCTACAAGGTGCTGCGCGCGCTGTCCGTGTAGGGATTCGGCTTGCCGAATCCCTACGCGACACAGGGAGACAATGCGGGTGCCATGGTCCAACTCCGTTTCATGAGGAAGACAGCATGAGTAGTACCATCATCTACATCAACGGCAACCTGTACACGCTGGACGCGGCGCGCCCACGAGCGCAGGCCATGGCCATCGACAGCGCCAGCGGCACGATCCTGGCGGTCGGCGACAACGACGAAGTGCGGCGCGTGGGGGGCCAGCACACGGAACTCATCGACCTTGGCGGCAAGACCATGCTGCCGGGCTTCATCGACGCCCATATCCATCTGCTCAGCACCGCCTATCGCGCCCACCATATCGACGCGGCCGAGTGCGGCAGCGAGGGCGAGGTGGCAGATCTAGTGCGGGCGCGGGCGGCACAGACGCCGCCAGGACAGTGGATCAACGGCGGGCGCTGGGACAAGAACCTCTGGCCGGGCCAGCGCTTCCCCACAAAGGCCTCGCTGGATACCGCCGCGCCGGAGCATCCCGTGGCCCTGTGGAGCAAGGATGGCCACCTGCTGTGGGTCAACTCGACGGCTCTACAGCGTGCAGGAATCACAGCGGAGACCCCGGAGCCAGCCAACGGGGCCATCCTGCGTGACGGTGCCGGCGTGCCAACAGGCATCCTGCAAGAGGAGGGGGCCACCGCGCTGGTCTACCGCGTCATCGACGAGCCGGCCCCTGAACTGACGCGTCTGCTGGTCGAGCGCGCCCTCACAGAGCTACAGCGCACAGGCATCACCACCATCCACGATATCGAGGGCCAGAACGCCTTCCGCCTCTTCCGGCAGTTACGTGATGAGCAGAAGCTGGGTGTGCGTGTGCATATGATCCTGCCGCGTCAGGTGCTGCCAGAGTTGCGCGCGGGTGACATAGACAATCGCCACGACAACGACATGCTGCGCCTGGGCGGCATCAAGATCTTTGCCGACGGCACGCTTGGTTCGCAGACCGCCGCCATGCTGGAGAGCTTCGAGGGCAATCCAGGCAACTACGGCATCCTGACCACGCCGGAACAGGAGATGCAGGAGGCGGTGGCCGTCGCCAGCGAGCTGGGCATCACCATCGCCATTCATGCCATCGGCGACCGCGCGGCTCATGTCGCGCTCAACGCTATCGAGCAGGCTGAGCGCATCCATGCCGGCCAGCGTGTTAGCCGGGCGTCCGCGCGCCTGCGCTACCGGCTGGAGCATGTGCAATTGATCACGCCGGAGGACCTGGAACGTATGCGTCGCCTCGGCGTCATTGCCTCGGTGCAGCCCTACCATGCCGTCGTCGATCGCGATATCGCCGAGCGCTACTGGGGCCAGCGGCACCGACGAGCCTACGCCTATCGCAGCATGCAGCAGATGGGCATTCCCCTGGCGCTCGGCTCGGACTCGCCGGTGGAACTCTTCGACCCACTGCGCATCCTGTACGCCGCCACCACGCGCACCGAGCCGACCAGCCGGCCGCGTCCCCCCTGGCTCCCCGACCAGGCCCTACCCGTCGCCGAAGCGCTGTGGGGCTACACTATGGGCGCAGCCTACGCCGGGGCCGAAGAACACCTCAAAGGCTCGCTCACCCCCGGCAAGCTGGGCGACGCGGTCGTGCTGCGCGAGGATGTGCTGACCATGCCGCAGGAGAAGCTCACCGAGAATGGCGTGCAGGCCACGATAGTCAGTGGGCAGGTGGTGTATGGGGAAGTGTGATACATACGATAACGCTACCTCGGCTCCCCTTGCCCGCCAGATTGAGGATTATTGCTTCTACGTCGCCGAGCCCAGGGTAAGCCTTCATTGATGGCCTGTCTTTCGGAGGGACCAAATCCATACCAATCAGCTACAACCCCATCTATCTGTTGTTGAAACGAAACACATCTATTCCAACTTGTCTGAGCCTGGAGGCTTAAGGCGTGATATCTCTGCAACCAGGCTGTAGCAGCTACGGTATCGGGTAATAGCCAGCTTTGTGCCTGGCTCCATGTTTCATTTTCACGCTCTGGCTCACGAAGAAAGAGATCCAATATCTGCGCAAAAGGAGCTGCATTAGGATTATCCGTGTCTATAGTACACACAACCTGGTTTCTTGCTCTTAACGATTTGATCCGTCCGTTAGCTGTTCCATTATTTTTCACCTCACCGCGCCCAATTAACGCGAGTATCTGTAGTTTCGGAACTTGAGTGACTGCGATCACAGCCGAAGGAGGAAGATAGATGTTGCCATCATCAAATTCAGGTAGCTTCGCCCTATACAACACCACAAAATTCTGCTCCAGATTAGCCCGTTCACGCAGTAGCTCATCTGCCAGGGCAGCTAGCTGAGTTACAGGCAAGGTTTGAGCCTCAGGGATGGGCACTCGACTCAGGTCGTCTTTACTTACATCATTGTTGGTAGAGAAGAGATTAATGAGATAAGCTGTAACATTGCTATTCATGATGGCAAGGAGTGCCTTTGCGTATGCTTCTGTCACACCTTCCTTAAGTAGCATGCGCCAAAGCTTATGGGTAAAGGCACGCGGTTCATTTGATCTTCTTTCAAACCATGTCGCTATCAGACGCTCCCTGGTATTGAGCCGCGCCACCTCTCGCAGAACTATGCCGCATTCCTTACCAGCTATCCGTTTAAGCTGTTCCAATGTCAAGGAAGCTCGTAGTGTGTCTCTTGATAGTTGCTTTGCATCGCCTTGCTGTAAGGGTCTGGCCCAATCAGATGGTGAGGCCGGTAAAGGCGCAAAGGCCCTTATATCCTCCCCTTTATAAATAGCAATGTCGCCACGGGAAAAACTCCCGTTGCCTGTTCCCAGGCGCAGTGGATTTAGATAGGTGGCATTGACATCGCCCTGTTTTCTGTCAAACGCTCCATCTAATAAGGTCCCTAATTGCATGCTCAAGGTATCACTCACCTGTCTGACATGGCGCCAAACATTCCAGATCTCCTGGCTTTGTGCAACTAACCAGTTCCCCTGCCAGATATGGTTTTGCGGCACAGCTTCAATCACATGCGCTAATGGCACCCTGAATTGGACCGCCTTTGCTTCTTGAATGGTATTACCCCCGCTCACTACAATGGAAGTGTTAGGAACTGAACGCTGAAGGCGCACAATACCGACGGCTTGATCGACACCAGGAAATAGAATATCTCCTCGATAGAATCTCACTACGGCTGAAGGGCTGAAGGGTGGAGACTTAAGGAGCTTACGAATGGCGCTGGCGCTTTTATCGCCGAAGATGGTGAGAGGAACGATATAGATCATGTGTCCATAATCAGCCAGGTAGTACAGGCCCAGGCGTAGAAACAATAGGTAGAGGTTCATATCACCTGAAAGAGCCGAATTATAAAAACTCGTATTTCTGAACCAACCTGCATTTAGTTCTTCTTGTTTACTGCTCACATACGGTGGGTTTGATATCAGATAGAAAAACCCTTCTGCATAATGCTGTAGCTTCGCCTTAATTGGATATGCCTCATCGGCAAGCCGGTCGCTCAAGCGGTCGGGAACAGTGATTCTATCAACCTCTCCAGTGAGGTCTACGCTATCTAATATTTCACGCGGCAAATGCAGGCTATCAGTATTGTATATCTGGAAGCGTTCAACGGGCTGTACATCCTCAGTCTGTTGCAGGACAAAAAGTTCATCCAGACCTTGAATAAGCAAGTTCATCTCGGCCAGATAGCAGGCAAAAGGGTTTAACTCCATACCAAAGAAGTTGGTGGAGAGATCATCAAGGTAGCGGCGCGCAAATTCCTGGTAGAGTGTTGGATGAGTTTGAAGCGCCTCCGCGTCGGCAAGATTATGGGTAGTACAAAAAAAAGTTACCAGGGCCTGCCGGTAGCGCCGATCCGCGTGAACCAGGAAGCTGCCGCTACCACTGGCTGGATCAAGAATACGTCGTCCTATGATTTGCGGGCCTGTATATTCTAACAAATCAAGCATATACTCGACAACTTCCTGCCGGGTCAGAAAATGGCCCTTGCGATCGCGCGCATGGCGGTCTATATATGCTTCATACGTAAAGCCGATGATATCACTCGTGATATTGTTGAAGTTATAGCGACAGAGAAATTCAAGCGTTTCGACCAGCAGAAAATCGTCGGGATTAAACCAATCAAATATAGTTTGCTGGAAGAAGTGGAGATAGTAATGGCTGGCTTTACGTGACAGAATATCGCAGAAATTTTCATTCAGGATACTGATGCCTTCCAGTTCTTTAAAGTGCTTGCTGACATAGCGGCTCCAATCAAGGAAGCCGCCATCGCTTGCCAGGCGCGGCTGTAGAATATGTTTGTCTTCTAATACACGTACCAGCAAGAGGCGCACAAAGAAGACATAGGCGACCTGTTCCGCGAAAACCTCTGGCTGGATATCCTCTTGATCACTCTGGCGTTCTCCCCAAACCTGGTAGGCTTCCGCGATTCTAAATGGGGTGGAGCTTTCAAAGCGAAGCGAGATTAATGCACTATTGATGCGCAAGGCCCGTTCCAGCCAGTTTTCAAATAATGGGAGCAAAGTAGCTGGAATTTTTGCCCTCCCAGAAGCTTCCTTGATAACATCTATCACTTGACGTATTTCAGGTGACTCTATATCACCTAGTCGTGGAGTGAGTTGCTCTATAGCTTCTCGTACTGGATCAGCTATAACAGCATAGGCAATTCTTTTTGTAAAATCGTCTCTCGCACCCTCCCATTCACGCCGTAGGATCTCCTCCTCCTTCACTACTCTATCGCGCCTGGTTACAGCTTCCTGAATTTGGGATAAGGCGGCAAGCCGTAAATGATTCAAGGATTGCCGGCTACCATCGATAAAGTTCTGTACCGCCTGGGAGGTATCTAAAGGCGTAGCCGCACTATCAAAAATCTGCTCCTCAACGCCAATTTTTTGTACAAGCTCGCTGAATCTAGTAAAGCGCTCCTTACTGAAGAGGAGATGAAACAACGCCAGATTAGCCTCTTGAGATTTTTGTTCTATTGATAAAAGCGGTTGTATTCCAAAGAGGTCCTCGACCGCGATATCTACCAGGATCTCATACTTTAATGGATTGCTCGGTAAAAATCGAATAGCGAATAGCCTTTGCATATTGCACCACACGGCATAGCCAGCAGTTCCCATGCAGTAACGTCGCATCTGTTTGAGATGCTCTTCGTCAAAATCAAGCGTACTATTTTTGTCTTCTACAATGAATGCCGTCCCTATAGAACCTTTCACTGTGTAATCAGGTCGATTGACCTTCTTTCCTGCCTGGGGTTGATTATAGATCCAATCTACTGGACTATAACCCAGCCATTCAAGCACATAACGAGCAAATTGCTGATCAACGGCATTGGCCTCATCGCCTTGACGTGTGGGTGCATCTTTAGGTATTTTCAGATATTCACTATAGTTACATACCTTACCATCTGCCATTATTTGAAATCGATCAATAACCGCTTTTTTGAAACTGACAAGGACTTGAACTGTTGAATTTGAACTGACACCAGAGGAAATACTGGTATGAGCATTTGTAGTTGACATACGAAAACTATCCTTTAGCTGGCCTGATTACATTCTCCGCTATTCGGTTCCCCACACAACAATCAAATCACTTTGTGATTGGCTTGCGATTTTCCAGTTTAGCCTAAAGAGTCAGTGGATGCAAGAGATAAAGGGAGTAAAATTTACCACTCTCTTTGTTATCACTATAAATAAGCCTATTGCGGAGCACCACACCTGGGCGTACACGCCTGTTCTAACACATCACGGGATAACTTCATGAAACAACACGACGCTGAATCCAACAAGCTGGATATATTTGTTCCCGAAACAGAGAAGCGGAGCAACGGCCACAACGGCCATACGTCCCCCATCGCGGCACAGAACATGGTTTCGCCTACGTTCAAGACACAGCAGAAAGAGCCGGTCGAGCCAAGCAAGGCCGTCGCACACGACGAGGGGTTCAGGCAGAACAACAAGTGGGTCGTGTTTGTGATTATCGCCATCGGCATCTTCATGGCAACCCTCGATAGCTCCATCGTCAATATCAGCCTGCCGACGATCGCGCACTATTTTGGTGTACCCTTGAGCGGCTCCATCGAGTGGGTCACCATCGCCTACCTGGTCGCAACCTCGGCGGTATTGCTGACGGCCGGACGCGTGGCGGATATGATCGGGCGCAAGCCGGTGTGGTCGGTAGGGCTGGTCATTTTTACGCTGGGATCGGCGATCTGTGGGGCGGCGCCGGCGCTGGGCTTCCTGGTAGCGGCGCGCGGACTTCAGGGTGTTGGAGGCGCGCTGATGATGGCCGTCAGCCCGGCCATGCTCACGGGGGCTTTTCCCGCACACGAGCGTGGGCGCGCGCTGGGCCTGAACGCCATTAACGTCTCGCTTGGTGTCAGCGTGGGTCCCACGCTTGGAGGGCTGATTACCTCGTACTTCTCCTGGCGCTGGATATTTTATGTCAATGTCCCGATCGGCATCCTGGGCTTCTTCGCCACCTGGTATTTCTTGAAAGAGAAGGTCAACAAGCGGCCCGGCAGATTTGATCCGCTGGGAGCCATCTTGCTGGCCGCCGGGCTGGCGGGCGTCACGCTTGGCCTCTCCTTCGGCCAGGAACTGGGCTGGACCGCGCCGCCGGTGGTGGCCAGCCTGAGTGTGGGCACCGGCGCCCTGATCGCGCTCTACATCGTCGAGCATCGCGTCTCCTACCCGGTCATTGACTTCGCGCTGCTGCGCCGGCGGGTCTTCTTTTCGGCAAATATCAGCCTGATCCTGAGCTTCATGGCACTCTTCGCAGTAAGCTTCTTGTTGCCCTTCTACCTGGAGCAACTGCATGCCTTCCCTACAGCGCAGGCGGGCCTGCTACTCACGCCGCTGCCGATCACCATTGCCTGCATCGCCCCCATCAGTGGCAGCCTCGCGGACCGCATCGGCACGCGCTGGCTGGCAGCCATAGGACTCAGCATCAGTTGTATTGGGCTGGTCCTGCTGAGCCAGCTCAACGCGCAGAGTAGCATCTGGGATATCATCTGGCGTTTGGTCTTCATTGGCCTGGGGCAGGCGCTCTTCCAATCGCCGAACAATAGCGCGCTGATGGGCGATGCGCCTGCCGGACAGCAAGGAGTGGCCGCCGGCTTCCTGGCCACGGGCCGCGTAGTTGGGCAGAGTATCAGCGTGGCCCTGGCGGGCGCCATCTTCACCGCCCTTGGCGGCGCCACGGCCGGCCTCAGCCTGGTCGTAGGACGCCAGCACAACACGCTATCACCGGAGCATATGAGCGCACTCCAGCAGACGTTTGCCCATAGCTTCCAGACTGCCTTCATCGTCTGCGCCTGCATCGCGGCCATCGGCGTGCTGACATCGCTGGTACGCGGCAAAGAGCAGAGGAAGCGCGCATGAGTTCTTTCCCCCAGACCTGGGGATCTTATCTCTATCTTCCTCCGCAGTATACTGTTTTATAAAAGACTGCCGATACATACAAGTAGGAACACTGGCGCCTGTACGGCTCCAGATATGGAGGGTCGCTTCGAAAGCGATGCTGCGTATGCATCCCTACCAAAGAAAGGTCTGCTATGTATCATATTACCACTATTCGTACCCGATCGAGAGCCGCGCTCTCTATGAAACCTGCTAATGGAGCCAGGACCCTGGTCACCAGCTCTTTCATAGTACTGGCATTGATGGTTATTTTGAGTGCCTGTGGGGGTGCCACCACCCATGCAACGTTATCTACTTCCGTTGCACATACATCATTGCCCGCACCCGTGAATTGTCAGGGGTGTTGGCATCCGGCGCTCAAAACGAGCTGGCAATTGCAATTCCAGGGCGCCATCAATCCAGCGCTGCATGTGAATATGTATGATGTCGACATGATCGACACCTCTGCAAGCGTGGTCGCATCCCTACATAGGGCAGGGAGCGTCGTCATCTGCTACATCGACGCAGGTACCTGGGAGAACTGGAGACCTGATGCCAACCAGTTTCCTGGTGCAGTCAAAGGCAATTCGGTCGGCGGCTGGCCCACTGAAAAATGGCTGGATATTCGCCAGATAACAGTCCTCGGCCCGATGATCAGAGCGCGCCTGGACCTCTGCAAGGCGAAGGGCTTTGACGGCGTTGATTTCGACAATGTTGATGGCTACACCAACACCTCCGGCTTCCCTCTCGCCGCCAGCGATCAAGCCAACTATAATGTCTTCCTGGCCAATGAGGCCCACACACGCGGCCTGGCGGTTGGTCTGAAGAACGATCTTGACCAGATACCGACGCTCGTGCCGTACTTCGACTGGGTGTTGGACGAACAGTGCTTCCAATACAAGGAGTGCAACACGCTCCTGCCCTTCATCCAGGCGAACAAACCCGTCATGGAGGTAGAGTACAACTTGAAGACATCGGCTTTCTGCCGCCAGGCGAACGCCATGAACTTCAACTCCATGAGGAAGCATTTGAGCCTGAATGCCTACCTGTCAGCCTGTCGTTAACAGACAACCCGCGTAGGGGCGCGGTTGACAAGCCCGCCTGTTCGCCGACGAGATCATGATCTCGTCGGCGAACAGGCGGGCTTGTCAACCGCGCCCCTACGCGGGTTGTCTGTTAACGACAGGCTGACAGGTAGGCATTCAGGCTCAAATGCTTCCTCATGGAGTTGAAGTTCATGGCGTTCGCCTGGCGGCAGAAAGCCGATGTCTTCAAGTTGTACTCTACCTCCATGACGGGTTTGTTCGCCTGGATGAAGGGCAGGAGCGTGTTGCACTCCTTGTATTGGAAGCACTGTTCGTCCAACACCCAGTCGAAGTACGGCACGAGCGTCGGTATCTGGTCAAGATCGTTCTTCAGACCAACCGCCAGGCCGCGTGTGTGGGCCTCATTGGCCAGGAAGACATTATAGTTGGCTTGATCGCTGGCGGCGAGAGGGAAGCCGGAGGTGTTGGTGTAGCCATCAACATTGTCGAAATCAACGCCGTCAAAGCCCTTCGCCTTGCAGAGGTCCAGGCGCGCTCTGATCATCGGGCCGAGGACTGTTATCTGGCGAATATCCAGCCATTTTTCAGTGGGCCAGCCGCCGACCGAATTGCCTTTGACTGCACCAGGAAACTGGTTGGCATCAGGTCTCCAGTTCTCCCAGGTACCTGCGTCGATGTAGCAGATGACGACGCTCCCTGCCCTATGTAGGGATGCGACCACGCTTGCAGAGGTGTCGATCATGTCGACATCATACATATTCACATGCAGCGCTGGATTGATGGCGCCCTGGAATTGCAATTGCCAGCTCGTTTTGAGCGCCGGATGCCAACACCCCTGACAATTCACGGGTGCGGGCAATGATGTATGTGCAACGGAAGTAGATAACGTTGCATGGGTGGTGGCACCCCCACAGGCACTCAAAATAACCATCAATGCCAGTACTATGAAAGAGCTGGTGACCAGGGTCCTGGCTCCATTAGCAGGTTTCATAGAGAGCGCGGCTCTCGATCGGGTACGAATAGTGGTAATATGATACATAGCAGACCTTTCTTTGGTAGGGATGCATACGCAGCATCGCTTTCGAAGCGACCCTCCATATCTGGAGCCGTACAGGCGCCAGTGTTCCTACTTGTATGTATCGGCAGTCTTTTATAAAACAGTATACTGCGGAGGAAGATAGAGATAAGATCCCCAGGTCTGGGGGAAAGAACTCATGCGCGCTTCCTCTGCTCTTTGCCGCGTACCAGCGATGTCAGCACGCCGATGGCCGCGATGCAGGCGCAGACGATGAAGGCAGTCTGGAAGCTATGGGCAAACGTCTGCTGGAGTGCGCTCATATGCTCCGGTGATAGCGTGTTGTGCTGGCGTCCTACGACCAGGCTGAGGCCGGCCGTGGCGCCGCCAAGGGCGGTGAAGATGGCGCCCGCCAGGGCCACGCTGATACTCTGCCCAACTACGCGGCCCGTGGCCAGGAAGCCGGCGGCCACTCCTTGCTGTCCGGCAGGCGCATCGCCCATCAGCGCGCTATTGTTCGGCGATTGGAAGAGCGCCTGCCCCAGGCCAATGAAGACCAAACGCCAGATGATATCCCAGATGCTACTCTGCGCGTTGAGCTGGCTCAGCAGGACCAGCCCAATACAACTGATGCTGAGTCCTATGGCTGCCAGCCAGCGCGTGCCGATGCGGTCCGCGAGGCTGCCACTGATGGGGGCGATGCAGGCAATGGTGATCGGCAGCGGCGTGAGTAGCAGGCCCGCCTGCGCTGTAGGGAAGGCATGCAGTTGCTCCAGGTAGAAGGGCAACAAGAAGCTTACTGCGAAGAGTGCCATGAAGCTCAGGATCAGGCTGATATTTGCCGAAAAGAAGACCCGCCGGCGCAGCAGCGCGAAGTCAATGACCGGGTAGGAGACGCGATGCTCGACGATGTAGAGCGCGATCAGGGCGCCGGTGCCCACACTCAGGCTGGCCACCACCGGCGGCGCGGTCCAGCCCAGTTCCTGGCCGAAGGAGAGGCCAAGCGTGACGCCCGCCAGCCCGGCGGCCAGCAAGATGGCTCCCAGCGGATCAAATCTGCCGGGCCGCTTGTTGACCTTCTCTTTCAAGAAATACCAGGTGGCGAAGAAGCCCAGGATGCCGATCGGGACATTGACATAAAATATCCAGCGCCAGGAGAAGTACGAGGTAATCAGCCCTCCAAGCGTGGGACCCACGCTGACACCAAGCGAGACGTTAATGGCGTTCAGGCCCAGCGCGCGCCCACGCTCGTGTGCGGGAAAAGCCCCCGTGAGCATGGCCGGGCTGACGGCCATCATCAGCGCGCCTCCAACACCCTGAAGTCCGCGCGCCGCTACCAGGAAGCCCAGCGCCGGCGCCGCCCCACAGATCGCCGATCCCAGCGTAAAAATGACCAGCCCTACCGACCACACCGGCTTGCGCCCGATCATATCCGCCACGCGTCCGGCCGTCAGCAATACCGCCGAGGTTGCGACCAGGTAGGCGATGGTGACCCACTCGATGGAGCCGCTCAAGGGTACACCAAAATAGTGCGCGATCGTCGGCAGGCTGATATTGACGATGGAGCTATCGAGGGTTGCCATGAAGATGCCGATGGCGATAATCACAAACACGACCCACTTGTTGTTCTGCCTGAACCCCTCGTCGTGTGCGACGGCCTTGCTTGGCTCGACCGGCTCTTTCTGCTGTGTCTTGAACGTAGGCGAAACCATGTTCTGTGCCGCGATGGGGGACGTATGGCCGTTGTGGCCGTTGCTCCGCTTCTCTGTTTCGGGAACAAATATATCCAGCTTGTTGGATTCAGCGTCGTGTTGTTTCATGAAGTTATCCCGTGATGTGTTAGAACAGGCGTGTACGCCCAGGTGTGGTGCTCCGCAATAGGCTTATTTATAGTGATAACAAAGAGAGTGGTAAATTTTACTCCCTTTATCTCTTGCATCCACTGACTCTTTAGGCTAAACTGGAAAATCGCAAGCCAATCACAAAGTGATTTGATTGTTGTGTGGGGAACCGAATAGCGGAGAATGTAATCAGGCCAGCTAAAGGATAGTTTTCGTATGTCAACTACAAATGCTCATACCAGTATTTCCTCTGGTGTCAGTTCAAATTCAACAGTTCAAGTCCTTGTCAGTTTCAAAAAAGCGGTTATTGATCGATTTCAAATAATGGCAGATGGTAAGGTATGTAACTATAGTGAATATCTGAAAATACCTAAAGATGCACCCACACGTCAAGGCGATGAGGCCAATGCCGTTGATCAGCAATTTGCTCGTTATGTGCTTGAATGGCTGGGTTATAGTCCAGTAGATTGGATCTATAATCAACCCCAGGCAGGAAAGAAGGTCAATCGACCTGATTACACAGTGAAAGGTTCTATAGGGACGGCATTCATTGTAGAAGACAAAAATAGTACGCTTGATTTTGACGAAGAGCATCTCAAACAGATGCGACGTTACTGCATGGGAACTGCTGGCTATGCCGTGTGGTGCAATATGCAAAGGCTATTCGCTATTCGATTTTTACCGAGCAATCCATTAAAGTATGAGATCCTGGTAGATATCGCGGTCGAGGACCTCTTTGGAATACAACCGCTTTTATCAATAGAACAAAAATCTCAAGAGGCTAATCTGGCGTTGTTTCATCTCCTCTTCAGTAAGGAGCGCTTTACTAGATTCAGCGAGCTTGTACAAAAAATTGGCGTTGAGGAGCAGATTTTTGATAGTGCGGCTACGCCTTTAGATACCTCCCAGGCGGTACAGAACTTTATCGATGGTAGCCGGCAATCCTTGAATCATTTACGGCTTGCCGCCTTATCCCAAATTCAGGAAGCTGTAACCAGGCGCGATAGAGTAGTGAAGGAGGAGGAGATCCTACGGCGTGAATGGGAGGGTGCGAGAGACGATTTTACAAAAAGAATTGCCTATGCTGTTATAGCTGATCCAGTACGAGAAGCTATAGAGCAACTCACTCCACGACTAGGTGATATAGAGTCACCTGAAATACGTCAAGTGATAGATGTTATCAAGGAAGCTTCTGGGAGGGCAAAAATTCCAGCTACTTTGCTCCCATTATTTGAAAACTGGCTGGAACGGGCCTTGCGCATCAATAGTGCATTAATCTCGCTTCGCTTTGAAAGCTCCACCCCATTTAGAATCGCGGAAGCCTACCAGGTTTGGGGAGAACGCCAGAGTGATCAAGAGGATATCCAGCCAGAGGTTTTCGCGGAACAGGTCGCCTATGTCTTCTTTGTGCGCCTCTTGCTGGTACGTGTATTAGAAGACAAACATATTCTACAGCCGCGCCTGGCAAGCGATGGCGGCTTCCTTGATTGGAGCCGCTATGTCAGCAAGCACTTTAAAGAACTGGAAGGCATCAGTATCCTGAATGAAAATTTCTGCGATATTCTGTCACGTAAAGCCAGCCATTACTATCTCCACTTCTTCCAGCAAACTATATTTGATTGGTTTAATCCCGACGATTTTCTGCTGGTCGAAACGCTTGAATTTCTCTGTCGCTATAACTTCAACAATATCACGAGTGATATCATCGGCTTTACGTATGAAGCATATATAGACCGCCATGCGCGCGATCGCAAGGGCCATTTTCTGACCCGGCAGGAAGTTGTCGAGTATATGCTTGATTTGTTAGAATATACAGGCCCGCAAATCATAGGACGACGTATTCTTGATCCAGCCAGTGGTAGCGGCAGCTTCCTGGTTCACGCGGATCGGCGCTACCGGCAGGCCCTGGTAACTTTTTTTTGTACTACCCATAATCTTGCCGACGCGGAGGCGCTTCAAACTCATCCAACACTCTACCAGGAATTTGCGCGCCGCTACCTTGATGATCTCTCCACCAACTTCTTTGGTATGGAGTTAAACCCTTTTGCCTGCTATCTGGCCGAGATGAACTTGCTTATTCAAGGTCTGGATGAACTTTTTGTCCTGCAACAGACTGAGGATGTACAGCCCGTTGAACGCTTCCAGATATACAATACTGATAGCCTGCATTTGCCGCGTGAAATATTAGATAGCGTAGACCTCACTGGAGAGGTTGATAGAATCACTGTTCCCGACCGCTTGAGCGACCGGCTTGCCGATGAGGCATATCCAATTAAGGCGAAGCTACAGCATTATGCAGAAGGGTTTTTCTATCTGATATCAAACCCACCGTATGTGAGCAGTAAACAAGAAGAACTAAATGCAGGTTGGTTCAGAAATACGAGTTTTTATAATTCGGCTCTTTCAGGTGATATGAACCTCTACCTATTGTTTCTACGCCTGGGCCTGTACTACCTGGCTGATTATGGACACATGATCTATATCGTTCCTCTCACCATCTTCGGCGATAAAAGCGCCAGCGCCATTCGTAAGCTCCTTAAGTCTCCACCCTTCAGCCCTTCAGCCGTAGTGAGATTCTATCGAGGAGATATTCTATTTCCTGGTGTCGATCAAGCCGTCGGTATTGTGCGCCTTCAGCGTTCAGTTCCTAACACTTCCATTGTAGTGAGCGGGGGTAATACCATTCAAGAAGCAAAGGCGGTCCAATTCAGGGTGCCATTAGCGCATGTGATTGAAGCTGTGCCGCAAAACCATATCTGGCAGGGGAACTGGTTAGTTGCACAAAGCCAGGAGATCTGGAATGTTTGGCGCCATGTCAGACAGGTGAGTGATACCTTGAGCATGCAATTAGGGACCTTATTAGATGGAGCGTTTGACAGAAAACAGGGCGATGTCAATGCCACCTATCTAAATCCACTGCGCCTGGGAACAGGCAACGGGAGTTTTTCCCGTGGCGACATTGCTATTTATAAAGGGGAGGATATAAGGGCCTTTGCGCCTTTACCGGCCTCACCATCTGATTGGGCCAGACCCTTACAGCAAGGCGATGCAAAGCAACTATCAAGAGACACACTACGAGCTTCCTTGACATTGGAACAGCTTAAACGGATAGCTGGTAAGGAATGCGGCATAGTTCTGCGAGAGGTGGCGCGGCTCAATACCAGGGAGCGTCTGATAGCGACATGGTTTGAAAGAAGATCAAATGAACCGCGTGCCTTTACCCATAAGCTTTGGCGCATGCTACTTAAGGAAGGTGTGACAGAAGCATACGCAAAGGCACTCCTTGCCATCATGAATAGCAATGTTACAGCTTATCTCATTAATCTCTTCTCTACCAACAATGATGTAAGTAAAGACGACCTGAGTCGAGTGCCCATCCCTGAGGCTCAAACCTTGCCTGTAACTCAGCTAGCTGCCCTGGCAGATGAGCTACTGCGTGAACGGGCTAATCTGGAGCAGAATTTTGTGGTGTTGTATAGGGCGAAGCTACCTGAATTTGATGATGGCAACATCTATCTTCCTCCTTCGGCTGTGATCGCAGTCACTCAAGTTCCGAAACTACAGATACTCGCGTTAATTGGGCGCGGTGAGGTGAAAAATAATGGAACAGCTAACGGACGGATCAAATCGTTAAGAGCAAGAAACCAGGTTGTGTGTACTATAGACACGGATAATCCTAATGCAGCTCCTTTTGCGCAGATATTGGATCTCTTTCTTCGTGAGCCAGAGCGTGAAAATGAAACATGGAGCCAGGCACAAAGCTGGCTATTACCCGATACCGTAGCTGCTACAGCCTGGTTGCAGAGATATCACGCCTTAAGCCTCCAGGCTCAGACAAGTTGGAATAGATGTGTTTCGTTTCAACAACAGATAGATGGGGTTGTAGCTGATTGGTATGGATTTGGTCCCTCCGAAAGACAGGCCATCAATGAAGGCTTACCCTGGGCTCGGCGACGTAGAAGCAATAATCCTCAATCTGGCGGGCAAGGGGAGCCGAGGTAGCGTTATCGTATGTATCACACTTCCCCATACACCACCTGCCCACTGACTATCGTGGCCTGCACGCCATTCTCGGTGAGCTTCTCCTGCGGCATGGTCAGCACATCCTCGCGCAGCACGACCGCGTCGCCCAGCTTGCCGGGGGTGAGCGAGCCTTTGAGGTGTTCTTCGGCCCCGGCGTAGGCTGCGCCCATAGTGTAGCCCCACAGCGCTTCGGCGACGGGTAGGGCCTGGTCGGGGAGCCAGGGGGGACGCGGCCGGCTGGTCGGCTCGGTGCGCGTGGTGGCGGCGTACAGGATGCGCAGTGGGTCGAAGAGTTCCACCGGCGAGTCCGAGCCGAGCGCCAGGGGAATGCCCATCTGCTGCATGCTGCGATAGGCGTAGGCTCGTCGGTGCCGCTGGCCCCAGTAGCGCTCGGCGATATCGCGATCGACGACGGCATGGTAGGGCTGCACCGAGGCAATGACGCCGAGGCGACGCATACGTTCCAGGTCCTCCGGCGTGATCAATTGCACATGCTCCAGCCGGTAGCGCAGGCGCGCGGACGCCCGGCTAACACGCTGGCCGGCATGGATGCGCTCAGCCTGCTCGATAGCGTTGAGCGCGACATGAGCCGCGCGGTCGCCGATGGCATGAATGGCGATGGTGATGCCCAGCTCGCTGGCGACGGCCACCGCCTCCTGCATCTCCTGTTCCGGCGTGGTCAGGATGCCGTAGTTGCCTGGATTGCCCTCGAAGCTCTCCAGCATGGCGGCGGTCTGCGAACCAAGCGTGCCGTCGGCAAAGATCTTGATGCCGCCCAGGCGCAGCATGTCGTTGTCGTGGCGATTGTCTATGTCACCCGCGCGCAACTCTGGCAGCACCTGACGCGGCAGGATCATATGCACACGCACACCCAGCTTCTGCTCATCACGTAACTGCCGGAAGAGGCGGAAGGCGTTCTGGCCCTCGATATCGTGGATGGTGGTGATGCCTGTGCGCTGTAGCTCTGTGAGGGCGCGCTCGACCAGCAGACGCGTCAGTTCAGGGGCCGGCTCGTCGATGACGCGGTAGACCAGCGCGGTGGCCCCCTCCTCTTGCAGGATGCCTGTTGGCACGCCGGCACCGTCACGCAGGATGGCCCCGTTGGCTGGCTCCGGGGTCTCCGCTGTGATTCCTGCACGCTGTAGAGCCGTCGAGTTGACCCACAGCAGGTGGCCATCCTTGCTCCACAGGGCCACGGGATGCTCCGGCGCGGCGGTATCCAGCGAGGCCTTTGTGGGGAAGCGCTGGCCCGGCCAGAGGTTCTTGTCCCAGCGCCCGCCGTTGATCCACTGTCCTGGCGGCGTCTGTGCCGCCCGCGCCCGCACTAGATCTGCCACCTCGCCCTCGCTGCCGCACTCGGCCGCGTCGATATGGTGGGCGCGATAGGCGGTGCTGAGCAGATGGATATGGGCGTCGATGAAGCCCGGCAGCATGGTCTTGCCGCCAAGGTCGATGAGTTCCGTGTGCTGGCCCCCCACGCGCCGCACTTCGTCGTTGTCGCCGACCGCCAGGATCGTGCCGCTGGCGCTGTCGATGGCCATGGCCTGCGCTCGTGGGCGCGCCGCGTCCAGCGTGTACAGGTTGCCGTTGATGTAGATGATGGTACTACTCATGCTGTCTTCCTCATGAAACGGAGTTGGACCATGGCACCCGCATTGTCTCCCTGTGTCGCGTAGGGATTCGGCAAGCCGAATCCCTACACGGACAGCGCGCGCAGCACCTTGTAGCGTGTATCGCCCCCCACCTCCTCGACCACCTTAAAGCTGGCGCGTAGTGCCGGTTCATACTTCAGGAAGCGATTCGCCACCAGGTAAAAGCGCCCGCGTGGGGGACGCAGCACCTGCGCGGCCTCGCGGATGAAGCGTTCGGCAATCGTGGTTGTTTGAATGCCTCCTGTATGAAAGGGGGGATTCGTCACTATCAGGTCAAAGCGTTGCTCACTGACCGCCTGGGCGCCGGCGCTTGGCAGTACCTGTACGTTGCTCTGCCCGCTCTCCACTACACGCTGCCGGGCGCGTGCCACGGCGGCCAGGCTGGCGTCAACCATGGTTACCTGTCCTTTAGGGGCCTGTTGCGCGATATGCAGTCCGATGTAGCCCGCGCCACAGCCGATGTCCAGCGCTACATCCGTGGCTCGTACCTCCAGCACCTCCAATAGCAACCGCGTCCCCTCGTCCAGCTTCCCTCCCGCGAATACATCGTCCAGAGGCAATACTGGCGGGTGGCCTTCAGGCGCTTGCCACCCGGCATCCTTACGCGCGCGCACTACCCGCTGACCCTTGCTGATCTCCAGCGTCTCGACGTTGCCGAAGCAGGCCTGCATGCGTTTCGCTACTGACACGATACCGCGATCTTTCGCCCCCATAACGTAGAGCTGGCCCCCGACTTTCAGGGCGTATGCCGCCACCTCCAACCCATAATGCACCCAGGCATTGCCCGGCTGGTAGAGCAGATTCATCACGGCGACATCCATGCTGCCGGGCACGGCATGTAATGGATAGTCGTGGAAGGGGATATGTTGTACGGAACCTGGCCCCACAAACCTGACTGGTTGCTGGAGTGCGGCGATATTGTCTTCGGCCAGCACCAGTTGCCCGTAGCTGATTTGCTGTGCCGCGAACTCCACAAACGGGTCCGCCGCCGAGTTAAGAATCAGCACACGCTGACCGGCGGCAAGCTGTGCAGTATCTATTAAAAGCGTCATCTCATTTACCCATCAACGATCTGGAAACCTGGCCACCTCTTACGGCTTTTCACCCGCCTCAATGGCCGGCAGAACCCTGCCGTCGCTTCATTATAGCAGATCAGAGCGCAGGCCTTGTCAGGAAATGAATAAATTGTAATGATTCAAGGCGTTCTAAAACTCTGATAGTATGAAAATTATGTAATGTAAGGAGCATCTATATTCATAGTATCGACATGTCTGTATGGTATATTTTAGCATAGAACGAAGGGGGTGAGAGTTCCAAATATGGCGATCTAACAATTGATGGGGGTAGTGCCGGGTGGCGGGTGAAATCGTGTATATACGGGACTCAGGGCATGTGAACTGTAGGGGGAAAGTTCTAAACGTGGCATTTCTCGTTTATGGGATTTGGAAATGTGAAGTGGTGGGGTGGTACGAGCCTGGAGGGGTGCGTTCCCTCCAGGTTCTTTTTGTGTCTCCCCGATGTCTCTGTTTCTTGCGATCCGGAGCCTGCTGGGATGTTGTCGCGGTCCTGTTGCTGTGTGTATATAGAGCCTGGGTGGTCGCGCACCTCCTGCTTGCCAGGTAGCCGGCCCCTATCACCCTCTGAAATTGAGCGGCAGCACGAAGTGTTCAGGATGCATGTCCAGCTCTTTCCACAATCTCTGCAAGTCCAACGCGTACAGCGTCGTGTAGCCGCAGGCGATGCAGACGACCGCTGCCAGGTCAGAGACAAATTTTCCGGCCGCCCTCAGATCCATGTCACTATTGCACCTCACACCAATACGTACCTTGCCACACTGCGGGCAAGGCGTCAGGACACGCTGCTGTATCTCAGTATTCATACGCTGCTCTCTCTCTGCTCTGCGGCAAGGCTGCAAGCTCCACACATAAAAGGATCACTGCTGTTAGTATACAGAACCGAAACGATTTCGAGACGGATAGCAGTTAGGTTGTCTTTTTGCGCAGGCGCCTGTCGGCGTGTTGTAAGAGGAATAATTTGAAGGCGCGCGTCGTGGCGGAGAGGCTCTTCTCCTTCAAATGCACGATACGCCACTGGCGCATGATGGGGAAGCCTTCGACATCGAGAACGACCAGGCGATTCATGGCCAGCTCCATATCGAGAGCGACCCGCGAGATCAAGGCGATACCCAGCCCGGCCGCCACGCTCTGTTTAATGGCGCTGTTCGTTCCCATCTGCATCGAGACTTTCAGTGGGATGTCGGCTTCGCGGAAGACATCTTCCAGGGCCGCGCGCGTCCCTGAACCCACCTCGCGCAGCAAGAAATTTTCACGCCCCAGTTCCGCGAAAGGCACCTCGATCCGACCCGCCAGCCGGTGCGTGGGGGTGGCCACCAGCACCAGCTCGTTCCGCGCGAAAGGCTCGATCACTACGGGGATCTCATCGGGCACCCGGCCCACAATGGCGATATCGATGCGGTTATTCACCAGCGCATCCACCAGGGTCGCGCGGTTGAGCACATCCAGGCTGATCTCGACCTCGGGATAGGCCTGGTGAAACTTCCCCAGCAGGTTCGGAATGACGTAGGACCCCACCGTGGTATCGGCTCCCACGCTCAGGCGGCCATAATGCGGGCTGCGCAGCGACTCCATCGTCTCGGTGGCCTCTTCGATCACCGCGAAGATCTTCTGGCTGTAGCGATAGAGTTCCTCTCCAGCCTGCGTCAGGTGGGTCTTGCGCCCGATCTGGTCAAAGAGCTTGACGCCCATCACCTCCTCAAGCTGGCGAATCTGCGCGGAGACGGCCGGCTGGCTGAAATGCAGCTCTTCGGCCGCGCGAACATAGCTACAATGTTTGGCCACCACCTGAAACGTCGCAAGCTGGTGCAGATTGAGGGTGCGCATGAAGTCTCCTGCCAACGAAGATAGCACAGCTACAGACTACTATCATATCCCACACCTCGTTGTTCGTCCATAGGCTACCCTCGGTTCACCAGGGTGCCCCAACCCGCGTAGGGACCCGGCTTGCCGCGTCCGGGTGCCGGCTTCGCTTGCGCGGCCAGTCAGGAGACCTCACAGGCACCCCAAGGGACAATACCGGTCACATAAGGAGAATTACCCGGAAAAATACGTGAAAAAGCGGAGCACTCGCTGCAAAAAGCTGAACTGTCTACGCTCACAAGAAGCGAATACAGATGTGCTTTTCGAGCCATTTCTCCCACCATTCTCCTTATGTGACCGGTATTGACCCCAAGGGATGCCTCACCCGGACGCGGCAAGCCGGGTCCCTACGCGGGTTGATCGGGGCGCACGCAGCAGGTTCTCGGGTAAGCACGCCTTTTCAACAAACCTGACCCTCGGTTCCCCCGTGCTTTTAACTTCGCGTGTAATCTGCTATAGTAGAAGATCGAGAACCTGGAGTACGAGAGAGCGCTATTACGATGCCTGACAAGCAACCGTCACATCCAACACCCGGCGAGGAGCATGACGACCCCTTTGATGATGTGGGGGAAGAAACGGTCAAACGCCCGGCTGTGCCACGGGCCATACCTCCGCGCATCAATACTCCGCATCTGGCCGAGGCCATCGATCTCGATTTTGGCGTTGCCGAGAGGCCCACTGAGAAAACGCAGGTGCCCACCCCCCAGGACGTTGATGCGGCTCAGAACAGCGCCGCCGATCAGCCTACCCTGAAGACGGGTATACCTCCGCTTGAGAGCCGACGCAAAAGTGCTTTGAACGGCTCCGGTAGACCGCCTTCACAGACAAGCAGACTACGGTCTGAGAGCCAGGCTGGCCAGAGCGTCGCTGATTGGTCTCCTCCGAAGGCGCCCCCCACGCCGGCCGGGTCGGCGCAAGCAGGCCTGCCCCCATTGTCGCAGCAGGCGCGTGCCATCATGGCGTGTGTGCTGCTGGCACTTGTGGTTGTGAGCAGCCTGCTGCTCTGGCATGATAGCAGCGATACCCATCTCTTTGCCTACACGCTTGATGCGCGTAGCGGACGCGTTGTGACACAGCAGGATCTTGGCGGCGGCTACCTGGGAACGACCACGATCACGCCCCCCGGCCAGACCCAGATGGGGCCTGTTTTTGGCGTCCACAACGCGTCAAACCGGCAAGGCGTGATCGCGCTGGGCGGCGCTGGTACATGGCGCGTCAATGACTCGCCGGCTGTATCCTCGTCCTACAGTACCCTGAGCGTCGCGCCGGGTGGAGACCTGGTGGCCGAATACGCGGACGGTGTGCAGGTGCTGAACGCCGCCGGGGAACAGCTCTGGCGCCTGCACGCTCAGCAGCCGACCCAGGGAGCGCATCGCTTCCAGCCCGCATTCGATGCACGCACGCTCTACACGGCGAAGTCAGCCGGCGCTGGGCAGATCGCGGCCTATGATCTGCACACCGGCACGCTGCAATGGACGCAGGCGCTCAACGATCAGCTTACCTATGCTGCCCCGCTATTGCTGGATGGCGAGACGCTCTACACCGCCAGCAACACCATGCTCTCGGCCCTCAACCGCACCGATGGTCACATCCGCTGGCAGGTGGCGCGTCCCACCCGTACCCTGCTGCTCAACACAGGTCAGCGCCAGCTCCTCCTCTCGGCAGGCGCGCGCGGGCTGGCGGCCCTTGATCCCGCCACAGGCTCCCCGGTCTGGACCTTGAACAGCTCGCCGGCCGCGACACTCACCCCGGTGCAGTTCTACCAGGCCAGCAGCGCAACCTCGCTTGCTGGCAGCACGGTTTACGCCACCGGTATCGCC
>JBDTHH010000745.1:0-8472 GCA_039937055.1 Ktedonobacteraceae bacterium
CCTCGCCGTCCTGTAACAACCAGGACGGCGAGGCAAGCCACGCGCTACGGGTGGGAAAGCAAATCAGTGCGCCGGGCGCAGGGCGGCCACGATCATCGCGACGATGCTAAGACCAAAGGAGACCAGGAAGGCGGTATGCACACCATGCAGGAAGAGGGCCAGGGCGGCCGGAAACTGGCTCATGCCCCCGCCGTAAATGAAAACCTGCATCATGGCGGCCATCGGAACCGCGCTGAGCGCGAGCGGGAAGACAATCGCGATACTCAGCATCTGCCCCGTGTTATTCAGCATATTGAGAATGCCCGCTGCCGCGCCACGTGTCTGCGGCTCGACCGAGCTCATGATGGCATTGGTGTTGGGTGACACAAAGAAGCCGGAGCCGCCGCCCATCAAGGCCATAAAGACTGCCAGCAACCAGTATGGCGTGGTGGGCCCGATAGTCGTGAGTCCCAACAACCCTAGCGAAGAGACACCCAACCCGATGGGGGCGAGCAGGCGCGATCCCAGGCTATCCGACAAACGGCCACTCAGTGGGCCGATAATCATGAAGGCCAGACCAAATGGCGTCAGCAACAGGCCCGCGCGCAGGGGATCTTGCCCATAAGGTCCTTGCAAAAAGAAGATCAGCAAGAACAGCACAGCGCCGCGCGCGATCCCGTTGAGCAGGCCACTCAGATTTGCCAGGGCGAAGAGGCGATCTCGGAAGAGGCGCAACTGCACCAGAGGCTCCTTGAGGCGCGGCTCAATCGCTCCAAACAGCGCCAGGCTGATAATGCCCAGCACGAGGATTGCGATGATTACTGGCTGGCTAAGGATGGGGAATGCCAGCATGCTCAATGCCAGCAAGATGCCAGCGAGGCCAACGGTGAGGGTGATGGCCCCAAACCAATCAAGGTGCTGGTGCGCCGCGAACCGCACCGGCTCGCGCAAGCGCCAGATGCCCCACAGAGCGCCAAAGATGCCAAGCGGGACATTGAAGAGGAAGACCCAGCGCCAGGACACCTCAGTGAGCAAGCCACCGATGATCGGGCCAATCAGGAAGCCGGCCGCGCCCGCAATCTGGTTAATGCCCAGGCCCAGACCGACCTGCCCCTTGCGAAAGGCATCGGTCACAATCGCCGTGCTGTTCACTATCAGCAGCGTCCCACCAATGCCCTGAACCAGGCGCCCCGCGATCAGGTCACCGCCGTGGAACTGCGACTGTGCCAGGCCCGATATCAGCGAGCCAAGCGTAAACATAATGAAGCCGGTATTATACAGGCGCTTGCGCCCCCACATATCCGCCAGGCGCCCGACCACAGGCGTCAGCACAGTGGTTATAAGCAAGTACCCCATGAGTACCCACATGATGGTAAAGAAGCCGGCGTGCAGATCAGTCATGATATTGGGCAACGCGATCAGCAGCGCAGATCCCTGAACCGAGGCCAGAAGCGCGCCAACGGTGGTGACAGAGAGCGCCGTCCAGCGATAGCCATCTTGATGCGTTGCGAGCGCCTCCACCTCACCAACATTCTCTCGCAGACCGCCAGAAGCATCTGTAGAGGGATTATGAGAAGTCTCCATAGATTTCCTTCCTGAATAAGAATAGGTAAATACATTCGGTAACCGCTATAGCTCGACGAGGTGACGTAACGCGGGGAGCGCCGCCTGGATCTGTGCGCGCTCCTCGACGCTCAGGTGAGCTAAGCGGCGCTGCAGCGAGGCCTGGCGCGCGCGCTCGAATGTGGAGACCGCCAGGCGCCCCGCCTCGGTGGGCCGCACCCAGACAGTGCGCCAGTCGCCCTCATCATGGTTGCGCTCGATATACCCCTGCGCCAACAAACGCTTGACCATCGCCGTCGCCGTCGAGGGCGCCACCGCCAGGTGCTCGGCAAGTTCCTGCATCGTACAGCGCTCATGATCGGCAAGCACACGCAGCAACGTCAATTGTCCCGGTGTCGCGCGCAGCTCCACGACTTCGCGCCAACCAGGACAGTTGCCGCTCGCCTCGCTATCCAGCGGGAGGTCGGCGCTCAGCCGCCGCAATAACCCCGGCGTAATCTCCAGCAGCGCACGCGCAAGGTCGGCCTCCTCATGCGCGGTTTCCTGGGCCATACTTTCACCTTCTATTATTTCGAGTGTCTAAGTATATGATAGACGAAATTTTTCCATAGGTCAAGAGTTAATGGCTTACCCCGTCCGCCTGGATCAGCAAACTCATCTCTAATCCACTCGCCATATATCTATCCCTGTGTTCTGCACCACCAGAATCTCCTTCCCATTGGGTGACCAGGCCATTGTACTGGGATTGAGAGGCATATTATTCAATGGATCAATCTGCCCTTCATCGTACTGAGCAATTTGTCTCCCATTCGACGCATCTACGATGAAAATAGTGCCGGAAGCAGGCCCGTATGCATGTGTTGCCGTAAAGGAACGTATAGCTAGACGCTTCCCATCCGCGGACCAGGCCTGTGCTTCCAATCTCCCTTCCACCCTAGATGTTGCTATCCTTCGACCAGTCTCCACATGATAGATCGCATTTCCCAAGGCTATCGACCCCCCATCAGGCGACCAGGCAATAATGGTATCCGCCTGATACACCACTGGGAATGCGCGCAGTTGCTTCCCGGCCTGCGTGTCCCAGATCTGGCACCTATCAGGAAGCTGACCGAGAGTACACACCGCCAGCTTTCCGCTCTCCGGCGCCCATACCAGCTTCTCTACCTCTACATGACTAAAAGCAGGAGTGCTGGTTGGCGCAGGTGTATTGGACGGTGTGGGTGTGCCATTCCCTGGTGCGGACATCAGTGTCGATGTGCTCCCACTCTGGCGTGTGGCCAGTGGGGAAGACGCAGGGTCCAGCAGAGCAACTTCGCGGCCAGTGGCTATATCCCAGATCTCTATGACTGCGTCGTCCCGTCTCCTTGCAACATCATATCTCGATTTCGCTACGGCCAGATACTCTTCATTCAAAGCCCAGGCGACCAATCTCGGCTGGTCGCTCAAAGCTCCCGACTGAATGAGCGGTACGGGTTGCATCACTGGAATGGTGCGCACCTGTTGCCCGGTGGCTGCATCCCATATCTGCACCATGGGAACCATCCGACTTCCAGGTGGCACGCTCCCATATTGACAAACAAAAACCAGCAGATGCTGCCCATCGGCAGACCACACAACGAGCCGTGGCGGCACTTCGGTCTCCAGCCCACCGGTCAACAACCGCTTCCCCGTTAGCGCATTCCATACCTGCCATTGGGGACTGGAGGTCCCGCTCGTTGACGATCCTATCGAAGCCACGCGCGTTCCATCAGGCGACCAGGCGGCATCTAGCGCATAGCCACTATTGCCTGAATAGGTGAGAAGACGATGGAGGTCGGGCCGCTTTGTATCTGCCAGGTACGCTATACCTCCTATCACTGACAGCGCGCCCACTCCGGCGGCGATCCCTACCAGAACCGTTCTGCGCGACATCCTCCGTCGTACGCTCTTCATCGCTGTCGCTGGATGCAATGGTTGCCTACAATGATGGCACCTCTCCACACCCGGATCATTCTCGAAGCCGCAGTTGGGACAATCGATGTGCAGAGACGACATAGCCTTGGGCCCTCTTTCTTCAGACATTCTTTCATGTATCTCATTTTTTAAGTACGTTATCACGAACCTGAAATCTTACAGATGCAGGGTCGATGATTTTGGTTGCTTTAGCCATCGCTCCAACGCGATACAAAACACTACGCGCTATCAGCCGTATGTGACATTCCACGTCCCAGCGGCGCCCGCGTTGGGGTCGCACTGATTCTGAGCATTCAGGCTGCAATAATTGCCGTTGAGGCTCCTGTCCGATTGGATCGAGCCCCAGAAGTAGAGCGGGCGGCTATTTTGATTGCCCGGTACGGTGAACTGGATAGACTTGCCGGTGGTGACGCTGCCGGTGAAGTTGCCATTGCCGCTCAAAGGGGAGTTGACGGTAAAGCTGCCGTGGATGCTGCCCTGGCCCGCTTGCTGTTGGATCGAGAGAGTCATGCCGGTAATGATGTTCGCGGTCGTATCGTCGATGGAGCCATGATAGTTCCCGGCCACATTAGGCATGGGAAGCGGGGTAGCGGTAGGCGGCTGCGTTGGACGTGGCGTAGGCTGCACGGTCGGACGTGAAGTGGGCTGCGTGGTTGGATTAGCGGGAGGAAACCCGCTTGCCGGACTGGTAGGACTGGCTTTGGCATATGGCGTGGTAGTAGCAGGAACAGGGGTGGGCGTCGATTGAGAGCCGGGTATACTACCCACAGTTGTGGTGCTGCCTGGCTGAGATGTTGAGACGGCAGAACGAGCTTGCGGCTGGCGGATGATAGCCGGGAAAATACTTATACCAACCAGAACCACAACCAGGAAGAGTAGAAAGACGAGTGGCACTATCAGGCGTCTCCGCCCAGAATGTGCAGATGCCGGTGTGGACACAGGTGGAGAAGTCGGCGCAGGCGATGATGGAGAAGGTAGAGGCATGGGCGATGATGTAAGAGCTGGGGTGGCTACCTCCACCCTGGCAGGGGCAAGCACGATCTCTCGCGCTGGCAATTTCTCCGCTATAGGAACTGGAAGCGAAACGGGTAGCGGGCTAACTGGCGCGGTCAACTGGCGCCACATGGGATGAGCGTTTAGGGCCTGCCAGAACTCGGCCACCGACGCGAAACGGTCGCCGCTTTTGATCGCCAGCGCGCGCGTTACGGCATCGATAATAGAGCCGGGGAGAGCGGGCGTCACCTTGTTGAGCGGCTCAAGAGAATCGTCCTTACCGTTGCTTATACGCGCGATCCGGCTGAGGGCATCGCTGGGAACGCTGCCGGTCAGAAGGGTATAGATGGTGGCGCCCAGACCATAGATATCGGTACAGATATTCGTGCCTGAACTGTATTGTTCAGGCGCACCGTAGCCGGGCGAGCAATACCTGACGGCGGTCGTCGTTGAGTTAGGCTCGTACTCCTTGGCAATGCCAAAATCGACCAGCACGGCCTCATCGCCTGCCATCGGGCAGATGATGTTGGCCGGCTTGATATCGCGATGAATGATCGGCGGGTTCTGGCTGTGCAGGTAACTCACGGCATCCATGATGGGCGCCATGATCGTCAGCACCTGCGGGAGCGAGAAGCGCTTCTGCGGCTGCTGCTGCCGCAATTTGTCCAGGTTGGGCGCGTCAATATAGTCCATGAGCATGTAGGCCCGGTGGCGCTCTTCGTCCTCAAATACGCGGTAGACGCGCGGCAGCGAGGGATGCTCAAGGCGCTTCAGAAGCTCGCTTTCAAAAATGAACCTCTCCCGATCCCGCTCCCCCAGATAAATAACCTCTTTGAGGGCAAAGAGGTTCTGCTTCACACGCAGGTCTCGAACTAAATATACGGCACCGAAGCCGCCTCTGCCCAGGAGCTCCTCCACGCCATAGCGCTCACGAATGACCTGGCCAGCAGGGAGCGGGATATACAGATCGTGCAATCTGCACCTCAACTACTAAGAAAAAGGCCGCTGGTGATCCACTTTTATCATGGCACAGGCAGTAGCGTAGGATACCCCGGCTTTTCAAACAATGTCACATACTTCAGGCAAGCACATGCCTGGAAAATTATCTGCCCATAGAGAATAAACGCTGCTTTTGCCTGGTTTTACGGCAATTGGGGGCTAAACAATTTCGATCTTGCCTTCGCTTATTGTATCATCATCGTGAATAAGAAACACGCGCGCGGAGGGGGGTTCGGGATGATACTGGTGCGAGAAGATGATATAGTAGAGCTTGTTACGCTTAGCCCATTCGATATCCCGGCGCGAGGGGTAGGCTTCGCTGATGGGGTGGGAGTGATAGTACGAGTACATTTCGCCATCGTACTCGTCGATATCATAGGAGATGCGCAGCAGATCTTCGGGGCTGATCTCCGAGAAGTCGTCAGGCTGCTCGGCAGCGTTGGCGGTCGGGTAGTTCTTGACCACCTGACCATCCTTGCTCGCCAGCAGGCCACAGGTTTCATTGGGATAGCCAGCCGCGACATGGGCCAGCATATCGGCGTACATCGGGCCGGGGATACTCACAATAAAGCGTTCTTCAGCTACCATAACAATTTAGTCTCCAGATCATCCTCAAGTTCGCCCAGATCGCGAGTCCACAGGTCTTCGCTCAGGTACTTCCAGCCGCCATCGCTCAGGACCACCACGACCTTACCACGCTCCATGCTCGCTGCGATACGCAGAGCCGCGTGGAGCGCCGCGCCGCACGATGGTCCCGCGAAGATGCCCTCCTGGTCCTTCAGTTGGCGGGTGCGGCGAATGGAGTCAATGCTGGCCACCAGGATCTTAGCATCGAGCAGCGACTGGTCCAGCACCGGCGGCACAAAGCCGTCCTCCAGGTTACGCAGCCCCTGCACGCCGTCGCCCTGCATCGGCTCAGCGGCCACAATCTTGATGGCGGGGTTGTATTCTTTCAAGCGGCGCGCGCTCCCGGTGAGCGTCCCACCGGTGCCCAGGCCAGCCACAAACACGTCAAGGTCGGGCAGGTCTTTGATGATCTCCACCGCCGTACCTTCATAGTGCGCCTGTGGGTTGGCGGCGTTGCCGTACTGGTAGAGCATGAGGTAGCGCGGGTCTTTCTCCGCCAGTTCGCGGGCCAGCTTCACCGCGCCATTGCTCCCCAGTTGCCCAGGAGAAAAGATGATCTGCGCGCCATAGAGTTCAAGCATCTGGCGGCGTTCGCTCGTCACATTATCGGGCATGACCGCCGTGAACTTGTAGCCCTTCACGCGCGCAATCATGGCCAGCGCGATCCCTGTATTGCCGCTCGTCGGCTCCAGCAACACTGAGTCATGGATCAGCGTCCCACTGGCCTCCGCGTCCTCGACCATCTTTTTGGCGATGCGATCCTTGATACTGCCAGAGGGGTTACAGCCCTCAAGCTTGGCGAAGATCTGGACTCCCGTGCGCGGACTGAAACTCTTTAATTCTACCAGCGGCGTATTGCCAATGGTATCCAGTATGCTGTTATAGAGCATAGCGCTCTCCTTTTGGTAGCAATGCGATCAAGCGCAATGCTACCGGCCGCCGGCCATGGCGGGCAACAGGGTCACAGTATCGTTCGAGCCAATGCTTGTCTGCAATCCCTGGAGATAGCGCACGTCCTGGTCATTGATGTAGACGTTGATGAAGCGGCTCAGATCGCCTTCCGGCTGGATCTGCTCCTTTAACGCCGGATAGTGTGCATAGAGATCGGCTAAAACTTCTGTCAGATTACTTCCCTCGGCGCTCACCTGCTTGGAGCCTCCTGCCGAGGCACGTAACACAGGGGCGAGACGAACTGTTGCCATCGTATCCTCCTTATTGTATGTATCAATCATACTCTCGGCTTTCCGCAGCCGCGCCCCCCATCCAGGCTCTGGCCGCGGAATACACCGGGGAACGAAATCAATCACGCCGGGATAGCGCAAACGTCTGCGTAGGTCGGCAGATTCTCTGGATGCGCGTTCTCGCCGCAGGCCGGGCAATGCGGGTCGCGGAAGAGGCGCAGCTCGCTGAACTCGCCAGCCAGGGCATCATACATCATCAGGCGACCCACCAGCGGCTCGCCGATGCCCAGAATGAGTTTGATGGTCTCAACGCCTTGTAGCAGGCCGATGACGCCGGGCAACACACCCAGCACGCCAGCCTCGGCGCAGCTCGGTGCCAGCGCGATCGGCGGCGGCTCCGGGTAGAGGCAGCGATAGCACGGTCCCTCGTATGGCTTGAAGACGGTCACCTGGCCTTCGAAGCGGAAGACGCTGCCATGGACCACGGGCTTGTTAGCCAGCAGCGCGGCATCGTTCAACAGATAGCGCGTGGGGAAGTTGTCGGTGCCATCGACAATCACGTCGTAGTCGGCGATAATGCGCGCCACATTGCTTTCATCCAGTCGCTCGATGTGCGTAATCACCTTCACATCGGGGTTCAGCGCCTCAATCGTCTCGCGCGCGGACTCGGCCTTGTACTGCCCGATACGGCTCATGTTGTGCAAGATCTGGCGCTGGAGGTTGCTTTCATCCACCACATCGGCATCGATAATGCCAATAGTGCCCACACCCGCCGCCGCCAGGTAGTATCCAGCCGGAGACCCCAGGCCACCCGCGCCGATGAGCAGAACACGTGCGTCCAGCAGCTTGAACTGGCCCGCCTCGCCAACTTCAGGAATGAGCAGGTGACGGCTGTAGCGTCTGGACTGGGCATCGGACATCACACGGGGCTGCACAAAGGGATTGCCGCTGGCCTTCCATAGTCCATAGCCGCCCGCCATCGAGACCACATCCTTATAGCCCATCTGCTGTAAGGCGGTTCCGGCAATCAGCGAGCGCACGCCGCCAGCGCAATAGAGCACGACTTTCTGCGACTTATCAGGTACAGCCTCTTCTATATTCAGCTCAAGATAGCCCTTAGGCACATGCAGCGCACCGGGGATGTAGCCCTCGTTCCACTCGTGCTTCTCACGCACAT
>JBDTHH010000746.1:0-3935 GCA_039937055.1 Ktedonobacteraceae bacterium
TGCGGCCCTGACCTATGCACGTCATCTGACGCCCAATGATGTCGTCGTTGTGCTGCTGCCTGATACTGGTCGTGGTTATTTGAGCAAGCAGTTCAATGATACCTGGATGCGTGAGAACGACATGCTGGTGCAGGCCGAGACCGAGCAGCCAACCGTGCGCGATGTGCTGACCTATCGCCGCACCCATGTGCGCAGTATGCCGCTCGTCGTGAGCGTAGCGCCCAGCGATTCGGTTGCCGATGCCGTCGAGCTGCTGCGTCGCTATGGCATCAGCCAGACCCCGGTGATGGAGCACAGCCAGATGGTGGGCAGCCTGACGGAAGACCTGCTGCTGCGCCATCTCGCCAGCGGCGAACCTCTGACATCGACCTCCGTAGGCGACATTCAGGGGCCGCCATTTGTGCAACTGGAGGCCGATGCGCCCGCGCGCGAAGCCTTTACGATCTTCAGCAGCGGACAACCCGCCGCCGCCATCATGAGCGACGATACGCTCGAAGGCATCGTCACGAAAAGCGACCTGCTGGAGTTCTGGGCGCACACACGAGGCGACTGATTTCTTATAGCCATATAACAGGCAATGCCCGTATGTGTAGTGGCACCCCTCGCGGGCGCCATGGCCCACCCGTCAGTGGAATGCTCCATTCAAAGGTTGGGTCTCCACATTTATCTTTGATGATCAAACCTTCGGTGATATGGGCAACGACGTGCGCTTGCAAAGCCCTGACTACGAAGCGGCTGCCCGGTGCTACGACATCGAAGTCTCCAGCGGCGCCAGCATGGTTACCATCACCTCAGGTTGACTCAGAAGACGAGCCGTAGCGAGCCTGCGACCATCCGGTTCAGGGTCAAGGAAGCCGTTCATTTTCGGGTGCCAGGCTTCCACTCAATTCGTCGGAGAATAGCCCTACAGGCGTGGGAAGCCTCTTCGTCCCCTCATGACGACCCAGACGGGTCGGCGGTCCACGCGGGGAAACATCTGGATCTCCGCTCTGAATAGCAGGATGAAGACGAGCAGGCTGATAAGCGTGAGCAATAGGCAGTCGTTGATAGCCATCTGTGTCCTGGCGAGCAGGACATCTACAACGGTTGGCGGGATGCTACGAATTGTCACGACCCGCTGCCAGGTTGTGGCAGTCTCCAGGGCCTCTCTGCCCACCAGAAATGACCAGGCGCTTACTCCTAGTGGTAACACAATGAGCAGGTAGCTCCAGGGCGATTGCCGGGTCATGAAGAGCTTTCTGAAGAGCAGCCCGGCGTCAATAAACAGGAACAGCGCGCATATGGTGGTGATCCCTCCCCAGAGAGGCAACTGGTCTGGCCGGCAGCATATTGGTGAGTCTATGAAACCAGGCAAGAAGGTAGGAAGCATGGACCAATGCTCCTTTCTCTCTCATATATGCCACGAAAGAGTGCAGATATCGATACAGAGATAGTTTCTGTAATATAGACGGAGCGAGTTCGATAAAGGTTCCCCCGGTCCGCGTAGGCTATGGCTTGCCTCGCCCGCGTCGCTGAGGTGGGCGAGGCAAGCCATAGCCTACGCGGACCGAGTATGTTGACAAATCGCAAATCCTCCTGTACTATAGGCTTGGTGTATATACCTCGCTTGATCGTATCAAACAACGAAAGGAAGGGGGCAGCCATGCAAGATAAAGGAACCTCAATAATTAGGATACGACCCGTGATGGCTGCATTGCCGGCAAGGTAGTGATGTCACAGCAGCCGTACGAGGTCTTCGAGCATACCGCCGATATCGGCCTGCATGCCTTTGGACGCACATTGCCAGAGCTGTTCATACACGCGGCAGAGGGCATGGAGAGCCTGATGGTGGCTCCGGAGCAGATCCAACTCGTCGTCAGTCGGGAGATTGCCGTGGACGGTCACGATGCCATCTCGCTGCTGATCGCATGGCTGAATGAGCTGATTTTCCTGTTTGATACCGAGTTTCTCCTCCTTCGCCACTTCGAGATTGAGAGCCTCACGGAGACCCGTGTGCAGGGCCGCGCCTATGGCGAACCCTACGATGCGTGGCGCCACGATCTGAGCAGCGCCATCAAAGCCGTGACCTGGCACGAAGCGTTCGTGACCCATAGCGATGATGAGTACAAAGCGCGCCTCATCTTTGATATCTAAGGCTTTGTAGAGATGTTGGCCAGCACAGGGCAGTATGCTTGCATGATTACTATAGACAAGAGCGTGTGGTAGAAACAGGAGACACAAGTGGGCAATAAGATTCCATTGGAACGGATAGATCCTAATCGCTGGCGTATCCCCATGAGTTACCATCCCGATATGCGTGTGCCGGGTATGGTCTACGCCGACGATGAATTGATTGAATTGATGCGGGAAGACAACGCCCTGCAACAGGTAGTCAACGTGGCGACCTTGCCGGGCATTGTAGGACATTCACTGGCGATGCCCGACATCCATTGGGGCTATGGCTTCCCGGTTGGTGGCGTGGCGGCAACCGATGCTGAGGAAGGCGTCATTTCTCCGGGTGGTATCGGCTTCGATATCAACTGCGGCGTACGCCTGCTGGCCACCAACTTACTACGCGATCAGATCAAGGGCCAGGTCGACAGGCTCGCCGATGAGCTTTTCAATAATCTGCCATCGGGTGTAGGCACCGCTGGCAAGCGCAAGCTGACCCCCAGCGAGATGCGCGAGGTGATGCTCAGGGGTGCCTCCTGGACCATTGAAGAAGGCTATGGTTTCCCTGAAGATCTGGAGCTTACTGAAGAGAACGGCTGCTTAGCAGGAGCCAACCCCGAAGCCATGAGCGAGCATGCCATACAACGTGGCATCAGTCAGCTTGGCAGCTTAGGTTCCGGCAATCACTTTTGCGAGGTTCAGGTGGTTGACCATATCTATGATGAGCAGGCCGCCAAGGCTCTGGGTATCGCTCAGAAAGGCCAGATCGTCGTGACTATCCACTGCGGTTCAAGGGGCTTCGGACACCAGGTGGCGCAAGACTTCATCAGCCTGGCAGAGTCGAAGCAGAAAGACTACGGCTTCAACCTGGTTGATCGCCAATTAGCCTGCCTGCCTCTGAACTCGCTAGAGGGACAGGATTACCTGGGCGCAATGGCCTGCGCCGCTAACTTTGCCTGGGCCAACCGCCAACTCTTGATGCATGGCGTCCGCGAGGCCTTCGCGGCGGTCTTCGGACGCAAGGCACGCGCGAAAGAGCTGCCTATGGTCTACGACGTGTGTCACAATATCGCCAAGATCGAGGAGTACGAGATCGAGGGCCAGATGCGCCGCGTATGCGTCCATCGCAAGGGCGCGACGCGTGCCTTCCCTCCGCAGCATCCGGCACTGCCAGAGAAGTATCGCGAGGTAGGCCAGCCGGTCCTGATCCCAGGAGACATGGGCCGTTACTCCTTCGTGCTCGTTGGTGCGCCAGGGTCGATGGAGCAGAGCTTCGGTTCTTGCTGCCACGGAGCCGGCCGCCGCCAGAGCCGCACCGCCGCGAAAAAGTCGCTCAGTCCGCGCGACCTGCTCGATCAACTCGCCGCACGCGGGGTGACGATTCGCGTTCACAGCAAGAACCTCTTAACCGAAGAGGCGCCGCAGGCCTACAAAGACGCGCAGCAAGTGGTCAATGTTGTGCATAATGCCGGTCTGGCAAAGCTTGTTGTGCGGGTGAAGCCGGTGATTGTGATTAAGGGATAGCTATAGTTACAGGAGTAGCAGGCGTGGGATAAAAATCCACGCCTGCTACCTAATGGCCTACTCTGACGGATGAAGTGCAGGAAGCGCCCCGCGTTGGCGCATCCAGAACCAGTTGCAGAGATAGCCGAGCGTTAGCACTACCAATAGCGCGTTGCGGATGGCAATGATCTCAATGAAACCGGGGATCTGGGCGACCAGCAGCGCATTGGGCGTGAGCATATAGAGGTACGGGTAGATGATCGTTGTCAGCAATGAGATGA
>JBDTHH010000747.1:0-7123 GCA_039937055.1 Ktedonobacteraceae bacterium
TGCGGTCGCCCTGTGCCCTACGCGTGCTTTGGAAGCTGACGCGATCTTGCCCCGATTTCGTATCAACGAATGCGCTGGCCTGCGCCCTGTTGGCAGACGCGTGCTCGCCCGCGTCTGCACCCCGTGCTAGCGTTTGATCTTCAGTGTATTGATGAAATTCTCTGCCAGCAGATCGTAGGCCTGGGACTGGTACTCTTCGACGCGGCCGGCATCGCAGAGGGTGGCCAGGATGGGGTCGATGGGCAACTGGGCCAGCAGGGGGGCGCCACTTATGGAGACCAGTTCGGCGCCATTGCTGGGGCCGAAGACCTCGTAGCGCTGACCATCGGGCGCCTGGAAGTAGGCCATGTTCTCGACGAGGCCCACGATCACACCCTTGAGCTGGCGCACCATGTTGATGCACTTCTTCACTATCATCGTGGCCAGCAACTGCGGCGAGGAGACCACGACAATGCCATCCACCGGCAGCGATTGCAGCACGGTCATTGGCGCGTCCGAGGTGCCCGGCGGCAGGTCTACCAGCAGGTAGTCGAGCATGCCCCAGTCAACGTCGCTGTAGAACTGCTTGATGGCGCTGGAGACCATGGGGCCGCGCCAGACCACGGGATCGCTCTCGTTCTCCAGAAACATGTTCATCGACATGATCTTGATGCCGCCCTTGCTCTTCAAAGGCTCAATGCCCCCGCTGGCGGTCTTCATAGGCTGGCCCTTTGTGCCAAACATCCTGGCGATGCTGGGGCCAGTGATATCGCCGTCCAGCACACCCACGCTCAGACCCTGCCGACGCAGCGAGACGGCCAGCAGACCGGTGACCAGCGACTTGCCGACGCCGCCTTTGCCGCTCATCACGGCGATCACCTGCTTGATCTTGCGATCAGGCGCGCCAGCAGCCATCGTCAAGGGGATACCCCGGCCGACCGGGGCCTTTTTGGGCGTGACCGAGACCGGCCCTCCGTTGACGGAGGCGTTCAGGTCCTTAACCAATACATCCAACTTCTCCGCCGGGAAGCGATGCGTGCGGGCTCCGCCCGCGATACTCTCTCGCGCGCCGACAGCACACGCCGTACAGGGCAAGCCGTGCCCGTGAAAGACTTTTACCGTCTCCGGGTGCCTGCTGACTACGTCGTGAATAATCATGTCGGCAGTAATCGTTTCTGCCATGTACCTCATCCTTTAGTAGTAATATGTCAGAACAGAACATACCTACCGGTCTTTTTCCGTCGAACAAACCTGGCTCAAATAGAGATTTTAATTCCGACTTCCTGACTCAGATATTATAGCACATTCTCGCACGCCGTGACCATGGTTTGCGTATGGCTGCTCACGGTGTGGCATGTTTTGTAAAAATGGAGAAGGCGGGTGTCCCTTCCGTGGGAACACCCGCCTTCTCCATTCTCTCTGCTCTTAGAATTACTGTGATTGATTTTCGGTTCGCTTGCTAGATGCGAGCTGCATCCAGTCAAGGGAATAGCTTGGGGTGGCGTACCCGAGGAAATTGCCCATATCGAGCATAAGTTTTAACTCGCTGGTTTCTAGATCCGGTGCCATAGCAGTCACAAAGCGGTGACCATCGCTGGCCTCCACCAATGCCCAGCACACGACCGGCTCGGTAAAGTAGCCAGGTTGGCCCTGTCCTGGCTCTTCGGTATGGCCCCAGACAGCCCCCCATCCTGGTAGCGCTGGCATAATCTGGAGAATGGTGATTTCCTGTTCTTTGCTTTCTTCTTTCAGTTCCATGTTATCCACCTTTCTTTCATCGTATGATTGTTCATCACCTGTGAAGAGCTTGCTCTCCGTTTCGGTGAAAGTATATGGAAGCGGAGAACAGTGGCCCTCCTGAAACGTCCTCACGCAGAGATCAGCCCGTTCATGAGCAGCAACCTTTGTGAGACTGGTGATTTGATTTAAAGAGCGAGACCTGTTGCTTATAGGTCCAGTTTGGACTGTACACCCATTTCCACTGCGTTGTCAACCCAATGGCCATATCTGTCTAACCTCCAATTGCGCATCAAGGCCGATTATGCTATTATGGCTGCACCGAACGATACATCGCGGCGGCGGAATAGAGCGCCCAGAGCACAGGCCGGGTGCGCCCTATACTCATAGCTATAACAGGGAGAGCACGATGGACACACATGACGAGACGTTATATTTCAAACAGGTATCGATCTTCGGCGACCTGACGGATGAAAGCATTCGGGACCTGATGGCTGTGGCGCGCAAACGCACGTTCCGCGCCGGAGAGGTGATCTTCCACCGCGACGACCCCGGCCAGGTGCTGTATGTGATTAAAGAGGGCAAAGTCAAAATCTCGCTGGTCAGTCCCGATGGGCAGGAGGTCTCGCTGGTAGTCTTCGGCAAAGGGGAGTACTTCGGCGAGTTCGCGCTGCTCGATAGCCTGCCACGCTCGGCCGACGCCATTGCCCTGGAGCGCGTCGAGTGCTATACCCTGCAACGCAGCGACTTCCATAATGCGATTATGAAGAACCCCAGGATCGCCATCTATGTTCTGGAAGCCCTGACTAAGCGCCTGCGCAACACCGATAGAATGGTGGAGGACCTGATCTTCCTGGATGTATACGGGCGCGTGGCCAAAAAGCTGCTTGAGCTGGCCGACACCCATGGCAACGAGGTTGATGATGGCCTGCTGATCGATATGCGCCTGACCCAGCAGGAGCTGGCCTCGATGGTCGGAGCCTCACGCGAGAGCGTCAACAAGGTGCTCGGCTACTTCACCGATAAGGGCTACATCAGCACCGATAAGCATAAGGTCACCTTACGGCGCCCTACCGAACTGAAACGACGCATCTACTAGCAACACGACCGGCATTCCTGTTACTACCCTTCGCCGCCATACGTCTGAGAGAAGTCAACTATATATTATATACGACCTTGAAGGGGAGTAATACCTGTGGAAAACGCTGTCACGGAGAGAGACCGGCAGACGAACCAGCCGGGCGAGGCGCTCTCTACTGTTACTGATAAGGTTGCCATTATACCTTCACCTTCCACCACGGGAACCATAGCACGGATGCGAGCGTTGTTCTCGGCTCTCCGGCCCCGCCAATGGACCAAAAATCTGGCTATCTTCGCGGGTATCGTCTTTGCACAGCGCCTGCTTGAGCGCTCGGCGCTGGAACATGCGGTGCTGGCCTTCGTGGCTTTCTGCTTTGCTTGCAGCGCTATCTACCTGCTGAACGATCTGCTTGACCTGAAGAACGACCGCCAGCACCCGGTGAAGCGCGCCCGCCCGCTGGCCTCCGGTCGTCTGCCGATCTCGTGGGCTATCGCCGCGATGGGCGTCTTGCTTGTGCTGTGCGTCACGCTGACATTCTTCATCTTTCTGACGCCCATTACGGCCCAGCCCGATATCTACGCGGACCTGGGAGGCGGCAGCTTCCTCTTCGCGCTGAGCATCGGCGCGTACCTGCTGATGATGGTCCTGTATAGCACGCACTTGAAGCATGTCGTCTTGCTGGATGTCTTTATTATCGCCAGCGGCTTCGTCCTGCGCATCCTGGCGGGGGCTGTGGTGATCCCTGTGACGATCTCGCCCTGGCTCTACCTGGTGGCGATCCTGCTCTCGCTGTTCCTGGCCCTGAGCAAGCGGCGGCACGAGCTGATGCTCCTGCAAGGAGATGCCAGCAATCACCGCGCGATCCTCAAAGAATATAGCCTGCCCATGCTCGATCAGATGATCACGATTGTGACCGCCGCTACCCTGATGGCCTATAGTCTCTATACCTTCCAGGGGCCAACGGGCAATCACCGGCTCATGCTGACGATCCCCCTGGTCCTGTATGGTATGTTTCGCTACCTGTACCTGGTCCACATGCATATGGAAGGCGGAAGTCCTGAAGAAGTGTTGTTGCGTGACCGGCATATGCTCGGAACCGTTGTTTTATGTACAGCCATTATAATTGCCGTCTTGTATGTGATACCAGCATAATATGGGGTGGTCCGCCTCGCGGGGGCCAGGTTGGGGAGTTCCTGTTGCTACATACTCGGAGAATACGCACCGGCATAGTCTTTTCGCTGGTCCTGGCGCTGGTCGTCATGACTGCTATCGCGTTCTACGCCGACCTCCCGCGTATGCTGAACGCCCTGACCCACTTCCGCTGGGAGTTCCTCCCGCTGATCCTGGGGCTGACGATCTATAACTATCTCTGGCGCTTCTGCAAATGGCAGTTTTATCTCAAGTGCCTTGAGGTACGCCTGCCCTGGTGGAAGAGCTTGTTGATCTTTCTCTCAGGGCTGTCGATGGCGATCACGCCTGGCAAGGTGGGGGAGCTACTGAAATCCTACCTGCTCAAGCGTGTAACGGGGGCGCCGGTCAGCCGCACCTCGCCCGTGATCGTGGCGGAGCGGCTCACGGACGGCCTGGCGATGCTACTGCTGGCGGCGACAGGGCTGGTGCTCTATCGCTACGGCTGGGAGATACTGCTGGTCCTGCTCGTGGCTGGCCTGGCCGGGATCATGCTGGTGCAGAATCGCGCGCTGTCGCTGGCCCTGCTGGACTACGCCGCGCGGCTGCCGCTGGTGGCCCGCGTCGCGCACCTGGCGCGCGCGTTTTACGAGAGCGCCTATACGCTGCTGCGCTGGCGCCCTCTGCTACTGGCGGTGCTGATCGGCCTGATCTCCTGGACGGGAGAGTGTGCCGCGCTGTACTTTGTCTTTAGCGGCCTGGGGATCGCGCCAGGTGGGGATCTTTTTATCAAGGCCACCTTTATCATGGCCGTTTCGTCGCTGATCGGTTCGGCATCCGGCCTGCCAGGAGGACTGGGCACCGCCGACGGCACCATGCTAGGTCTGACCCGCCTGCTGATATCGCCATCGGCAGCCATCGGAGGCGCCGCGGCCCTGCTGACCCGCCTCTGCACGCTGTGGTTTGGTCTGCTCATTGGAGGGATGGCCCTACTCGTATTCCGCTCTATACAACGCCATAGCGACCTTTCGCCTCAACGCGAGGCAGGTTGGGAGGAACCGGACAGCGATATCGACCCGCGCAGGGAGCCGCTGAGCGCCGTTGGCACACGCGGACGAGGCAGTGCCAGCGGACAAGAGGAACCATAGTCCTTACACGAGTTGATATCGGCAAAGCAATGGAGACTTAGTTGCATGAAAACGCTTATCATTGTTCCAACGTATAACGAAATTGATAACCTCCGCCCACTACTCACGGAGATCTTCAAGTACGCCCCTATGACCGATGTGCTGATTGTCGATGACAACTCGCCCGATGGCACAGGCAAGCTGGCCGACGAGATCCACAACGAGAATCCTCAGGTGCAGGTGCTGCACCGCCCCGGCAAGATGGGCCTCGGACCGGCCTATATCGCGGGCTTTAAACACGCGCTTGCCAACGGCTACGACGCGGCCTTCGAGATGGATGCCGACTTTTCGCACGATCCGCGCTACCTCCCCGATTTCCTCACGGCCATCGAGGACGCGGACCTGGTGATCGGCTCGCGTTATATCCAGGGCGGCGGCACACCAAGCTGGTCGTTCCTGCGGCGCTTTATCAGCGGCGGCGGCAACATCTTCGCGCGCGTGGGGCTTGGTCTCCCCATCCACGACTGCACCGCCGGCTACCGCTGCTACCGTCGTGAGGTGTTGCAGAGCCTGGCCCTGGATAGCGTGCAATCACGCGGCTACGCCTTCCAGGTGGAGATGACCTACCGCACCCTGCGCCAGGGCTTCAAGATCGTCGAGACCCCCATTCTCTTTACAGACCGCCGGGTGGGCAAGTCCAAAATGTCCCGCGCTATCTTCATCGAGGGCTTCACCTACGTCCTGAAGGCCCGCTTCAGCAAAAAGCCCCAACTCCCCCCACCCATTCGCCGCCAGAGCACAACCATCGAACGCGCCGGGGAAGTTCACGCGGAGACGGTCAGCGAAGATCAACCCATCGTGGCGCAGATGTGATTGGCGAGAATGGAGGGTGGCGCGCTATATTCGTGAATATCGATTTCCGGGGCATCCGCAAAGAATGCCCCGTCCGTAGCCTATCGGGCGCAGGCCTGTCCTCATGACGGAAAAACACTGTTGGGGATCTCAGCCAGGTGGGGGTATTTCCTGGTTCCGCGAACAAAGCATGGAGAGGTCATACTGACACACCGAACAACCACAGGTATTTTCAGCAATCGGCTGACGGCCTCCGACAGGCTCCAGGATATGATCGATGATAGCTGACCAATACGAAAATTTGCTTCGGACTTCGCACGTAGTAACGAACTGCTCTACAAGCTGCGCCAAGGGAAGATCCCAACGACGTAAGTCGGCAAGGAGTCTTTTGCTGCTTACCCACCATTGTTGATGCATCTGGTAATGGTATTTGAGAAACTCATCGAGACCGACATGCATAACTAGAAGAGCTGTCAGAGGGTCAGCTTCCAGATTCCTCTCCACTTTGTCGTTTCCATGAAAGAACATAAATTGGAGAAATTGAAGATCTTCAGACCGCGTCTTCATGGGCTGTGCCTGTTTTGCCTGTTCCTGTAGGTATGAGAGCTGATTGGTTTTATCAAACACAATCAGAGCTTCTGCTATCATGGGAGGCCGTTCACGCTGTTCTATCTCACGCTCTGTTCTTGCTTTCAATTGTTCAAGAGAGAGAAAGGTCAGATCCAGCTTGACTCCCGCGATGAGAGGATGATTGATGTTGGCGCAGGGATTCTCCTCATGGACAATCACCTGCACATCACAATCACTCTGGCCTGTCGCCTCGTGCCGGGCGAGCGAGCCAAAAATGAACGCCCCAAGATACCTATCATAGGACTCTAGACGTTCAATCGCCTGGATAGCAGCAAGGAAGCGCTTAGGGAATGTCGAGAATCGTTGTGGCATGCTTGTCTCCTTTATTCTCTCCTGCAACAAGAGCCGTAGGTAGGCGGGCAGGGCGCAGGCCAGCGCATGCGTTGATACAAAATCGGGGGAAGCGCGTGGTTGGAACAGGGCGCAGGCCAGCGGCGCCCCTACACGAAAGACGCGCGCATGATGGCGTGCCAGGAAGACATGAAAGGGAGAGATGCATGCCAGAAGATATAGCGAACATGGCGATGGAAGAGCAGATTGGTCAACTGCTGATGGTCGGCTTTCCGGCTACCAGGCCCTCGCCTGAGAT
>JBDTHH010000748.1:0-4536 GCA_039937055.1 Ktedonobacteraceae bacterium
GTAGATTTGCAGAGTGTATCCGTTTAAAACGCTCGTAGCGTATAGCCTTAGATATACCTATAGGGTACACTTCATAATTTCCGTTCTTGATAAGTGGTAATTGAGAAAAACTAGTTCCTCAGGTGGATAGCACCTGTTGTGTTTTTCGGAAGCTCTCCTTGAAAGGAGCGACGATGTTCCTCTCAGCCCCTATTGGACTATGGATCGGCTTTAACGTTTTTGTGCTGGCGATGCTGGCTCTTGACCTTGGCGTGTTCCATCGAAAATCTCACAGAGTTTCCTTAAAAGAGGCCTTAGGCTGGAGTGCCGCCTGGATCCTGCTCTCGCTGCTGTTTAATGCGGGCCTCTACATCTGGAGAGGGCCGGAGCCAGCCTTGCAGTTTTTGACTGGTTACCTGATTGAAAAGTCACTCAGCGTGGACAATATCTTTGTCTTCGTGCTGCTCTTCAGCGCCTTTAGCGTACCTGCGGCCTACCAACATCGCGTTCTCTTCTGGGGCGTCCTGGGGGCGCTGAGCCTGCGCGGCATCTTGATCGCTGTAGGAGCGGTGCTGCTCGAAGATTTTCACTGGGTTCTCTATATATTCGGGGCCTTTTTGATCTTCACCGGCATCCGCATGGCTATGCATAAGGAGACAGAGGTACATCCTGAACGCAATCCTCTCTTGAAATTTGTGCGGCGCCTGGTGCCAGTCACCGCTGACTATGAGGATGATCGCTTTTTCGTGCGCCGCACTGGGCGCGTATGGGTGACGCCGCTCTTGTTGGTGCTGGTGGCAGTGGAGACAACCGACCTGATTTTCGCGGTGGACTCCATTCCGGCCATCTTCGCCGTCACAACCGATGCGTTCATTGTCTACACCTCGAACGTGTTCGCGATCCTGGGACTGCGTTCACTGTACTTCGTTTTTGCCAACATCATCGACAAGTTCTATTACCTGCGACTCGGCTTAGCGGTCATCCTGGCGTATGTCGGAGTGAAAATGGTCGTGACCGACCTGTACCACATTCCCTCGGCGCTTTCCCTGCTGGTGATCGCAGTCGTGCTTGCGATTACCATTGTAGCTTCAGTGCTGCGCGCCAGGCGTGTCAGCCAGAGCGTGAAACCGCCTGAGGCCGAAAAGAGTGCTCTTCTTGTGGGTGCTCCATCTCCGCACGATGACTCTCAGCATCCAGAAATAGTATAACAAAACCGGAAGGAGACTCATAGCATGCAATCAGGCGATCGACAGGAGCGCGCGCCTCTCACGGCACCATCTTCACAACAGCCGTTTCCTCAAGTACAGACCAGAGGCAGGGCACGCCAGTTTTCAAGAGGTCTCAAGCGGCTCATACTGCTGTTCTTGCTTATGGGGATGTTCGTGGTGGGCTGCACGTTTGGCGGCAGTAGTCCCGCCAGCAACTCACAGGCCCGTCCGGATGGCGGCACCCCCATTCCCCAGCTCGGCACAGCGGACATCGAAACCGTGCGCGAGGCCGTGATTGTGAAGGTCCGGCCAGCCGTTGTCCAGATCAACGTACAAACAAGCCAGGGTGGAGGATTAGGTTCAGGCGTGATTATCGACCGGCGAGGCTACATTATCACGAACAACCATGTGGTGGAGGGGGCGCAGAACATGCAGGTCATCCTGTATGGAGGCGAGAGCCTCCCCGCACAATTAGTGGGAACCGACCCGCCCGATGATCTGGCGGTAGTGAAGATCACGCCGCCCGCTAACGTCAACATCACGATAGCTACCCTGGGAGACTCCTCGAAGCTACGCGTTGGGCAGGATGTGCTGGCAATAGGCAACCCGCTGGGCATCACGCAGACGGTGACCAATGGCATCGTCAGCGCGATCAACCGCGTGGTCGGCACGCTCCCCGATGCTATTCAGACCGATGCACCCATCAATCCTGGCAACAGTGGCGGGGCGTTGGTCGACTTGCGCGGCCAACTGATCGGCGTGCCAACATCAACCGCGATTGATCCCCAGTTCAAGACGCCTGCCAACGGGGTGGGCTTCGCTGTGCCATCCAACCGCGTCAACTTCATCGCGCCACAACTCATCCAGAACGGCAAAGTGACCAACAGTGGGCGCGCGGCATTAGGAGTGCGCCTGATGCCGGTAGACACGAACCTGGCCGCCCAGAACCAGCTTCCGGTCGACCATGGCGCACTCATTGTCAGCGTCACTCCCGGCGGACCAGCAGACAGAGCTGGATTGAAGCCTGGCGACATCATCGTGCAGTTAGCTGGCAAGCCAGTCAACGATGTCTCAGGACTGGGGGTCATTCTGCTCAGCAAGAAACCAGGTGATGCTATCAGCGTGCAGCTCTACCGGGGAAACCAGCAGCAAACGGTGAATGTGACCCTGGGTGAATTACAGATCGGGTGAAGCCGCCGTATCATAGTAGGGACCGGGCGCAGGCTAGCGGCGCCCGACACGAAATGCCGCACCCCTCCACCAGATCGCAGGAGTGCCCTCCTGTCCGTTGCTTGACAGCGCTATAGGACGGAGCCTCTTAACGAGGCTCCGTGCGTTTTGTTAAGGGGCATAGAGTGCTATGCCTGCATCCTTTGTTGAACTGATGGCACCATACTGCTTATCCTGATCAGGCGCCATCAAGCAACCACATTTACATCTCGCTCAAAACTTCGCCAGCAATTCAGCGAAACGATTCATAGACTCGGCAGCACCTTGCTCCATGCCCGTACTGAGCATACTATCACGATCCTCAAGCGTTTGGAAGATGGATGTGTCTGTCAGCTTCGTCTTGCCGTCCTGCTCTTCGAATGTCACTGTCTCAAGCAAGACACGCCCCGGCATCCCTTCGAATTCAAAGGTATAGACAAGCCGCTCAGGCACTATCACCTCATGATATACTCCATAGAATGCGTACTGATTGCCGTTGGTATCGCGCTGGACATATCGCCAGGTGCCGCCTGGTCTTACATCCATCTTGTGAACAATGGTCGTTACGTTTTCCGGTCCCCACCATTGCGGGATCAAATTTGGGGCTGTGTACGCCTTGAACACAAGCTCGCGCGGCGCATCGAACAGGCGCGTCATGACGATCTCTTGTTTTCCCGGTTCAACGATAAGATTGAGTTTTGCCACAATCGTTTCTCCTTTCAATTCTCCGTTAGTGCGAAGCTCACTGATGTTCATGCGTTGAAGGAAGAACTGCTTCGCTACAATGTATGATACTGCCTCTAGATGAGATGGGTCTGTAATATAGCTGAATCGTAACTGAGTCAGAAAAAATCACCTATTCTTTGAGAACATAGCCGACGCCGCGCACCGTATGGATGAGCCGAGGTTCGTCCTCGGCTTCCAGTTTATTACGCAGGTAGCCAATGTAGACCTCCATCACATTGGAAGACCCCTCGAACTCCATGCCCCAGACCCGATCCAGGATGATCTCACGCGTGAGGACCTGGCGCGGGCGACGCAGGAAGAGGGCGAGTAACTCGTACTCGGTGGGCGAGAGTTCAATCTCACGCGAGCCACGATGCGCCACGCGCGTGCCGGTATCCAGTTCAACACCGGCGTAACGCAGAATCTCGTGTCGCTCCTCCTGACTACGGCGCAGCAGCGCTTTGACACGTGCTACCAGTTCTTCGGGCGCGAATGGTTTCACCAGGTAGTCATCAGCACCAGTCTCTAATCCTTCCACCCGGTCGGCGACAGCGTCACGAGCGGTGAGTATCAGGATGGGCACGGTATCGCCCGCGGACCGCAGCCGCTGCGCTACCTCCAGTCCGTTCAGACCTGGCAGCATGATATCAAGTATAACAAGGTCAGGCGGATGCTCCAGCGCTCGGTTGAGAGCTTCAGGGCCGGTGGCCGCGATAGCTACGCTATATCCCTCAAAGGCGAGGATGCGCCGCAGCAGGTCTGTAATGCGTGGATCGTCATCGACGACCAGAATATGCGCCTTCATGAATGTTCCTCCGACTGGTCATAGAAGAGCAGAGTAGCCTGTTTCTGGCGCAAGGGTACAGCCATTGCGGCAACTCTTGTCCATGCGCCTTGTCTCATATTACCGAGCAGTATAGCATTACAAGATGAAGTTATTCTAAGGCAAGCCTGAGATGGGTCTGAGAGCACAGCGCCCTCGGATTCACCAGGCTACGCAAGTGGCAGCCAGACGCTGAAGATGCTACCTTTGCCTACTGTGCTCTCGGCAGTAATGCGCCCACCAAGCCGTTCCACTAAGGTCTGCGCAATAGAGAGGCCCAATCCTGTCCCCTGACGTGCGCGGGCGCGGTCGGCCCGGTAGAAGCGTTCAAAGATATGTGGCAGATCGGCGGCCTCGATGCCGATGCCCGTATCACGCACATGCAGCACGGCCTGTCCATCCGCTTGCTCCAGCGAGACAATGATCCGGTTAGCCCCCTCCTCATCGCGAAGAGGCGTATACTTCATGGCGTTATCAAGCAGGATGAGCAGGACCCGGCGCAGGCTCTCTTCGTCGCCGCGCACGCGTACCGGCTCGATATGCCCCACCTCCAACTGCAACGTCGACCCCTCGCCGTCGAGCCGCCGCCTC
>JBDTHH010000749.1:0-3554 GCA_039937055.1 Ktedonobacteraceae bacterium
CGCTGTCCGCCACCCGCCGCGTCGTGGCGCAAGGCGGCTAGAAAGGAGAAAATACCATGTTGCAAAATGTTCTGAACGATATCCAGCTCTACAGGCGTTTCATCGCCATCCAGATACGCGCGCAGGCTCAATACAAAGTCAACCTGACTATCGACATCGGCACCTACCTGGCCGTCACCAGCCTGGAGTTTACCGCGCTCTTCATCTTCTTTGGCTCTTTCCACTCCCTGCTTGGCTGGCAGATAGGCGAGGTGGCGTTGCTCTATGCCTTGACGGGCATCTGCTTTGGTCTGGCTGAAATGGTGGGCGCCGGCATCGACGAGTTTTCAGAGACCATCCGGCGCGGGGAGTTCGACCGCGTGCTGCTGCGTCCAGTGGGCGTGTTTACGCAGGTGATCGGCAGTAACTTCCGCCTGCGTCGCCTGGGCCGTATCACCCAGGGCTGCCTGGGCATTGTCGTCGCGCTGCATTTCTTGCCGGGCCTGCACTGGTCGGCGTTGAAAGTTGCTGTTCTGCTGCTGGGCCTCTTCAGCGGTGCCACGATCTTTGTGGCGATCATGCTGCTGGGGGCGACACTGTGTTTCTGGACCATTGAAACGACCGAGTTGATCAACATCCTGACCTACGGGGCGCGCGAGTTTCTTGGCTATCCCATTACCATTTATCACCAGGTATTCCAGAGCTTCTTCCTGTTTGTGGTTCCGCTGGCCTTCGGGACATACCTGCCAACCTGTTTCTTGCTTGATCGCGCCTTCCCTTTCGGCCTGCCCCAGATGTTGGTCTTCGCGGCCCCCGTGATGGCGCTGGCCTTTACCCTGGTCGCAGCCAGCCTCTGGCGCGTGGGCGTGCGCCGCTATCAAAGCACGGGGAGCTAGGTGGGATGCGCTCGTTAGGATGCCCCCGTCCGCGTAGGGATTCGGCTTGCCGCATCCGTGTGTGGGCCTCGCTTGCGCGGCCAGGGGGGAGGCGGACGCGGCAAGCCGAATCCCTACGCGGGAAGGGGAAGCGAGCATTGTGTGTTACCCGTGTACGTTGTTCCGCCTATACAACACAAGGAGCTTTCTATGAAAACCATGATTGAAGCTGAACACTTATATAAGACGTTTCGTGTCGCTCGTCGCAGGCCGGGACTGCTGGGAGGCCTGCGTAGTGTCGTAGATCCGCAGGTGCGCCAGGTGGAGGCCGTGCGGGACCTGTCGCTGTCTGTGGAATATGGGGAGATGATCGGGCTGATCGGTCCCAATGGTGCTGGCAAGTCCACAACCATTAAAATGCTCACGGGTATCCTGGTGCCGAGCAGCGGGCAGATGCACGTGGCGGGTATGCAGCCTGTGAAGCAGCGCCGGGAGTTGGCCGCTTGCATCGGCGTGGTCTTTGGGCAGCGCTCGCAGCTCTGGTGGGATCTGCCCCTGGTCGACTCACTGCGCCTGCTGCGTCACCTCTATCGCGTGCCGGAGGAGCGTCATGCCGCCAATCTTGAGCGCCTGCGCGCGATGCTTGAACTGGATGAGTTCCTCGATACCCCTGTACGCCAGCTCTCGCTTGGACAGCGCATGCGCGGCGACCTGGCGGCCGCGCTCCTGCACGATCCCCGGCTGCTCTACCTGGATGAGCCGACGATTGGCCTGGATGTAGTCGCCAAGGCCCGCATGCGCGCCTTCCTCCTGACGCTCAATGCCGAACAGGGTGTGACGGTCCTGCTGACTACGCATGATATGGACGATATAGAGGCCCTCTGCCCACGTATGGTGATCATCGATCATGGTCGCAAGCTCTACGATGGGACGGTGGCGAGCATCCGCGAACGCTTCGGCGGTGAACGCACGCTGATCGCCGACTTCGATCAGACCGAACTGGCGGCGTTGCCTCGCGATGCCCAGGGCCAGCCTATCCTGGCTGAACTGCCCGCCGGCGTGTGCCTAGCGCGCAGCGATCTGCCGCGCATGTGGTTTAGCTTCAGGAATGAGGCCATCCGCGCCCATGAACTGGTAGCATGGCTGGGGACGCGCTACCGGCTGCATGACGTGGCCTTCCAGGAGCCGCAGATCGAGGATGTCATCCGGCGTATCTACGAGGAGGGGCTGCTGCTCCAGGACGTGTAGGTTCTACATGTGTGCCTACGAACAAAGCCATAGCGCGCGTGGCCGCGATGCGTTATAATACCACAGACGAGTCCTCTACCCAGCTCAAGTAAGACAGGGTTCGTCAAGATAGATTTGAGGAGCGCATACATGCCTTTTGAAACAAGCTCACCTGAATCGACGCTCTCCGCGGATTTTGAACTGGGCCAGGCAGTTATTGACAGCCAGGGGAAAAAACTGGGCCGCGTGCGGGCGCGCTTCCCGCGCTATATCCTCGTTGAGCGCGGTGGGATCTTCGTGAAAGTCTACTATGTCCCGCACAGCGCGATTCGCCAGGATAAGGATAACGTGATCAGTCTGTCGCTCAGCGAGCGTGATCTGCGCCACCAGCAACTCAATCGGGTACCCGACGATCTGTATAATGAGTCGCCAGAAGCGGGTCCGCCGGATATCAGCGGGGTAGCGCAGTTCTCCAGGGGGCCGCTCTCGCCGGCGGAGACTGGCCACTATAACTATGGGCGTCGCTCGCCCGGTATCAATACCGATGCCAGCGGCTCATATCACCGTGAAGAGGTCCTGCCCAGGCCCCAACGCTATGTAGGTCAGCGGACAAAGATCTTCGCGACCGACCCGATCCCACCGCGCGAGATCAGCCCCGACCAATGAGGAGACAGTAGGGCGTGGCTTGCCTCGCCGTCCTGCACCACCCAGGACGGCGAGGCAAGCCACACGCTACGTAAAGAAGGTGTATTATGGACAAAGAGCAATCGTCAAGCAAGAAATTCCTGACTCCCCAATCGATAAGTGACGCCCTGCATTATCAAGAAGATTCTGTAGTGAGCCGTCAGCTTATCCACAAAAGCACTGGCAACGTCACGCTCTTTGCTTTTGCTGCTGGTCAAGGCTTAAGCGAGCATACTTCTCCATTTGATGCCCTCGTCATGATCATTGATGGGCAGGCGGAAGTCACTGTTTCAGGAAGAACGCATGAAATGAAAACCGGGGATATCCTTTTGTTGCCTGCTAACAATCCCCATGCCCTTCAGGCTGTTGAACCGTTCAAGATGGTATTAACCATGATTAAAGGGTAAGAGGTATGTCACGTATAATCGTAAAATCCCTTGCCGCTCTTGCGACCATACATCCCTGAAATGACCATGCGCCGTAGCAGGGGAGGTGGCGCGTACAGGGGGTCCTTATACTCCTCGTAGATAGCTTCCGCCGCCCACAGCGTTGTATCGAGTCCCACGTAGTCGAGCAGCGTGAATGGCCCCATAGGGTAGCCGCAGCCGAGCTTCATGGCGGTATCGATATCGTCGCGCGAGGCCATGCCGTTCTCCAGCATGCGGATGGCCGCGATCAGGTAGGGGATTAGCAGGAAGTTGACGATAAACCCGGCGCTATCCTTTGCCAGCACCGGTGTCTTGCCCAGCGAAAGCGCGAATTGCCTGACGGTGTCTACCGTCTCCTGCG
>JBDTHH010000750.1:0-3010 GCA_039937055.1 Ktedonobacteraceae bacterium
AGCACTACCAATAGCGCGTTGCGGATGGCAATGATCTCAATGAAACCGGGGATCTGGGCGACCAGCAGCGCATTGGGCGTGAGCATATAGAGGTACGGGTAGATGATCGTTGTCAGCAATGAGATGACCCCCCAGCTCAGCAGCCAGAAGCGCTCCAGGGCAAAGCTATAGGCCAGGAGTGGCATAATCCAGATGAGGTATTGTGGGCTGAAGACCTTGTTGGTGACGATGAAGACCAGCAGGATGGCTATGCTTGTCTGGAGCAGCGTGCTTCGCCCGCGCCATTGTGTCCAGATCGCCAGGGCATAGCCCAGCGCGAAGGCCGCCTCGCCGATCCAGGAGACAACGCCATCAAGCGCGCTGACCATGTTCACAGAGCCATAGGTAAACACGACCCGTGCAGGAAAGCTCAGGTGGGTTGCCAGCCAGAGAAAAGAGCTACCGGTTGACTCGATCTGCACCGGCCGCCCCACGAAGTAGCTCAACTGGCTCTGGATAGCGCCATAGAAGCTGAAGAGCGCGAAGACCCCTGTGATGCCCAACAGAAGGCCCAGGAAGATCAGGCTATTCTTCCAGCGCCAGGCGCGTATGCTGCGCATGGTTTGCCAGAGCGCGCCGGGCAGTGTTCGCAGCGTCAACGCGCTCGCGGGCAGCGGGAGTGTTCGCAGGTCGCGTTGCTCCGCGATGAAGAGTGCAGGAAAGAGCAGGAGGGGATAAATTTTCAGCAGCACCCCGAAAGCCAGCGCGATATAGGCGATGGTCCAGCGCTTGCGATCAACGGCGATGATGCAGAGGAGCGTCAGGGCTGCCGGAACGAGGTCGAAGCGTCCCTCGGCGGTGGCCCAGGCGCCAAGTAGCGCGTAGATGGCGAAGGTGAGGGCCGAGCCGCGTGGCCCGTAGCGTAGGAGTAGCCAGTAGATCAGCACAGCCGCGAGCGCCATCCAACAGGCAAAGAGCACCTGGTAGTAGGCCAGAGGCGCGAAGAGTGCCAGGGAAAAGAGCACGATGGTCAGCGGCGGGTATTCAAGGGGCAGTAGCCGAAACGGCGCCAGTCCCACGACGGGTGCGTGCAGAAATAAGCACTGAGACGCGGGAAGTCCCGCAGTGGCGTGGCTCCCCAACCAGAATGTGAGCGCGTAACACTGGTAACGAGCTGCATCCGTCGAGGGCCAGAACATCTGCCAGGAGGCACCGTAGAACAGCAAGATCACCACAATGACGATAGGCAGGTATGCCAGCGGTCTACCAGGAGTCAGTACGGCCCTCCATAGTGGAGCGAGCACGTGTGGCGTTGGGCCAGAAAAGGACTCTTCTCTCTTATTTTGCGGTAAAGGAGCGTTGAGAACGCTCCTTCTCGTATTTGACATATTCTTCCTGCCGGTGCTAAAATTAGGATGAGTATTCCCCAGCCAGTATCGTATCGGGCGTCTCTCCCCTGGATACGCACTCTTCACAACGGTTCGTTAGCGAACATGGTAACGCTGGCTCTACCTGGGAAGGTGCTCACATCTATTTTTAATAAGGAAGGATTCACTATGAGTGAAAATAATCGTTCGGAGACCAAAACCCTGCAAGTTGGAGATGTCGCGCCAGACTTTACGCTGAAGGCCCACAACGGGGAGGAGTGGCGCCTGCGCGATTTCCGTGGCAAAAAGAACGTGGTGCTGGCGTTCGTGCCCTTTGCCTTCAGCAAGGTCTGTTCAGCGCAACTGCCGTCATACGAGGCAGACCTGGAGCGCTTCAAGGACTTCGATACTGAAGTCGTCAGTATCAGCCTGGATAGCACGCATGCCCTCAATGCCTGGTCGAAGTCCATGCACACCTCGTTCCCACTCCTCGCCGACTTCTACCCGCAGGGCGCGGTTGTTGACCGCTACGGTGTTCGTCACGCGATGGGTATGTCTGAGCGCGCGCTGGTTGTCATCGATAAAGAGGGCATGATTCGCTCCATCGAAGTCATGGCCAGTCCCGGCGATATGCCTGATAACGAGAACCTCTTCGAGACGATGCGTAAGCTCTAAGTAGGGACGGGGCGCAGGCCAGCAGCGCCCCTACACGAAATGCCGCATCCATATGGGGCCTCGCGTGCGCAGCCAGGAGGAGGCCCCACAGGCACCCCAAGGGATACCTGACACAGATGCGGCAAGCCGAATCCCTACGCGACACAAGGAGTGCCCCTGCCAATCCTCATTCCACCTCTATCTTTTTATCCTTCCCGTGCCCATGCTACTTCTAAGACGGATGCCGCCTCAGCCAGCGCGGGCTTGCTCTGGTCAATCAGACCGACCATCGTAAAGAAGCCATGGATCATACCGTTGTAGCGCCTGGCCTGTACAGGGACGCCTGCTTCGCGTAGCCGCTGTGCGTATGCCTCCCCCTCGTCGCGCAGTGGATCGAACTCGGCGGTGACGATGTACGCGGGAGGGAGCCGGCTCACGTCCTTCGCGCGTAGCGGATTCAGGTAAGGGTTATCCAGGTCGTCCGCTACGCTGATGTAGTGCTGCCAGAACCAGGCCATAGAGTCACGTGTCAGGAAATAACCCTCGGCATTGCTGACGTAGGAGGCGGTTCCAGGCAAGTAATAATCCGTGACGGGATAGATGAGGAGTTGGAACGTGATCGGGGGTTCGCCACGGTCGCGTGCCATCAGAGAGACGACGGCGGCCAGGTTACCGCCCGCGCTATCGCCGCCAATGGCCATGCGGGCCCGGTCGCCGTGGATACTGGCAGCATTCTGGGCAACCCATTGTGTTGCGGCGTAACAATCCTCCGGAGCGGCGGGAAACTTATGCTCAGGCGCGAGGCGGTAATCTACCGATACGATGATGCAGCGAGCCGCGTTCGCCAGGATGCGGCAGGCAGAATCATGAGTATCAAGGTCGCAGATAACCCAACCGCCACCATGAAAGAAGACCAGGATGGGGAATGGTCCCTGTCCTTCAGGAGTATAGATGCGGATGGTAATGGTGCCGGCGGGACCGGGAATGGAGCGATTTTCGATGCTGTGAAT
>JBDTHH010000751.1:0-13852 GCA_039937055.1 Ktedonobacteraceae bacterium
CGCGCTACAGAATGGCCGGTCCTCCGTCTCGTGCTAGCCACTCCCGGATGGCCTGCTTCACAGCTTCCGGCTGCTCGCGCATGACATAATGGTCGGCCTCCGCGATCACATGCAGCTCCGAGCCGGCGATACGCTCGTGGAGGTACTGGCTGTATTTGACCGGCGTCATGCGGTCGCCGGCGCCGCAGATGATCAAGGTGGGCAGGCGAATATCTTGCACCTGGCCCATGATATCGAAGTCGTTACATGCCGCCAGGTCGCGGTAGAGCGTCGGCTGTGGCTCTGCACGGGCGGACGCCAGCAGGTCGGGATGGACGCGCAGGCGCGCCCCCGTTCCAATGAGGATCAGGCCGCCCAGATCCGCGCCGTATGCCAGCGCCATCCCCAGCGCGACCGCTCCGCCGAGCGAGTGACCGGCAATAATCGGTTGTGCAAGGTGCAATTCGCCCTCGATGATCTCATGGACCACGCGTGCATAGTCCAGCACACTGACCTGTGCCGGGAGCGTATCGGCCCGCTTGCCATGCCCCGGTAGATCGATGGCGTAGGTGGCATGTCCCTCAAACTGGTCGACCTGCGCCCCCCAGACACGCGCGCTATCCCCTGAGCCGTGAATAAAGACAATGGCCTTGCTCATACTGCCTCCTCTGTTTGATCTGCTCTCCGTATTCTATCACCAGGGATGAAGGGGCTATGACAACCTCTTGCAATCATGCACCTTCTGATATATCCTGACTGACAGAGAATCTGAAAATACTTTACAACATTGATGGGAAGGGCGGCGTATTACTATGATGAAGCAAGTAGCGGGGGATGACAGCGCGGGTCCTCGGAAGAATCAGCCTGGGGCAAAGCAAGGGTTGGGCCGCGCGGGCGAGCGCCTGGCGGAGCGGACGCTGGTGGATAGGGGCTACCATATGCTGGAGCGGAACTTTCGCTGTCGCTATGGCGAGATCGATCTCGTGGCTGAGGATGGTGAAGATCTGGTCTTTGTGGAGGTGAAAACCCGGCGCGGGACCGCCTACGGCCTGCCCGAAGAGGCGGTCAACGCGCGCAAGCAACGGAAAATACTGGAGGTCGCCAGCTACTACCTGGACCTGCATACCTGTGCAGAGCGCTCGTGGCGAGTCGATGTCGTGGCCGTGCAACTGAGTAAAAGTGGTAAACTGGAAGAGATACGGATATACCAGCACGCCATAACCGGAACATAGCAGGGAGAAGGCCATCCCACGTGACTCTCCTTCTCAAAAGATAGGGTGCCAACACAGACAGCACCGGAAAGGCAGATCAAATCATGTCCGACTTTGTAGAGTCCGCTAAAAATTTTGTCAACTCGGCCGTCAGCCGCACAAGTTGGGAGGCACAGAAGCAGATGCGTGTGCGCGGCAAGCAGTCCGAGGTTGACCAGTTGCTGAAGCAGCGCCAGCAGTTGCTGGACGATCTCGCGCAGGTGGCGATGACGCTGTACCAGCAGGGAGCATTGACAGACCCCCGGCTTTCGCGCTTATGCGCCAGCGTCCAGGAACTGGATAGCGATGTCAGGAACCGCGATGGGCAGCTCCAGGACCTTAAAAATGAGGCGTACCCCACCGAGCAGTTCGCGCCCGCTCCAACCACGAACTATACGCCATCTTCCACATATAGCCAGCCGTCATCCCAGCCCGGCTACGCATCCCCTGGTTCGCCGCCGCCCTCGCCAGCATATACGGCTGGGTCTGCCCAGCAGCAGCCCTGCCCGACATGTAAGCAGCCGGTACGTGCTGGCGCCCTGTATTGCCGCAATTGCGGAACGAAAATGCGTTGAAATGAGCCGAACTGTGTTATAATAGCGGATAACTATAGCCTGCGAATAGACCGTGGAAGGAAGGTAGCGTGACCAGAGGTTCTCAGGAAGAGGCGGTCAGTACCCTGGATGTGATTAGCCACAGCGCCGCGCAGACACAGCGCCTGGGCGCGCGCTTAGGCGAACTCGTGCAAGGTGGCGAGCTGATCTTACTCGCGGGACAACTGGGAACGGGCAAGACGACGTTGACGCAGGGGCTGGCGCAGGGATTGGGCATTACAGAGGCCATCACCAGTCCGACCTTTACCCTGCTCAAGGAATATGCGGGTCAGCCTCGTTCCAATGAGCCGTCGCAGGCACGGGGACCGGCTCTTTATCACTTTGATCTCTATCGACTCGATGATCCTGAAGAGATATTTGACCTCGGCTTTGAGGAGTATTTCTATGGGTCCGGCGTGTGTGTTGTAGAATGGGCGGATAAGGCCGATCTGCTCTGGCCTACCACACACCTGCGTATTCGCATGAAGATGCTGAGCGAGACCAAGCGCGGCCTGCTCTTTACGGCAACAGGGGCGTACTACAGTACGCTCCTACAACAGTTTCAAAAAAACACATATGCTACTCTTGGCTCTTGACACCTCCACTCGCCAGGCCAGCATTGCCCTCTGCACGGAGGACGAACTCCTTGGCGAATATACCTGGCGCGTCGGCAATAATCATAGCATGCAATTGCTGACCCACATTCAGCGTCTCCTCGCTGAGTGCAATACGGCCATGCACGCTATCGATGCGATCGCGGTGGCGACCGGGCCTGGCTCGTTTAATGGCCTGCGCGTCGCGCTGGCTACGGCGAAGGCGCTGGCCTTTTCTCTCAAGAAGCCGCTGCTAGGCATAGGCACTCTGGACCTGAGCGCGGCCCAGCAACGCCACTGGCGCGGTCCCATCTGCTCCCTGCTGGAGGCGGGTCGGGCTGAACTCTATGCCGCCTGCTATGTGTTCGATGAACTGCATGGCGAGTCTGGCACGCTGTCCCATACTATGCGGCGGCTCAGCGAGTACCTGCTGCTCACGCCACAGCAGTTAGTGACCTATCTGAAAGAACAGGCTGGCTCCTGGGTGGCGGTTCCTGGCCAGCGGCAGTTGCCGCCGTTTCTCTTCTGCGGCGAGATCAGCCCGGCAACGCGCCAGGCACTCTCGGCGCTGCTGCCCGCTGAAGCTTTCTTTGTGGAGAATATGCAGGCGGCGCGGCACGCGTCCGTGCTGGCGATGCTCGCCTGGCAGCGCCTGCGAAACGGTGAGACAGACGATCCTTTACTACTCGAACCACTCTACCTGCGGCGACCTTCGATTACCACCAGTACCCGCAAGCAGCCGCTGCTGGGAGGTCCATCGCGTCCAGCAACGGATCAGAGTCAGACAGAAAGGGAAGAGGGTGCGTTACGTCATTGACCGGATGACGATGTCAGACGTGCCTCGTGTTATCGAGATTGAGCGTCTAGCCTATCCATCCACCTGGCCCCCCAGCGCCTATCGCAAGGAGTTGCAGGATAATCGTTGGGCGCATTATATCGTGCTGCGCGATAAGAAGATCGCCGAGGAGCAGGCCGCGGTCCCTACGTACGAAGCTGAACGGCCGCGTCGCATCTTCCCGCTCTCGCTGCTGCCGGGGCGCCCGGCCGCTGTGGCCTCCCCCTCTACCCTGGCTGCGATCATCGGCTTTGCCGGCCTGTGGCTGATGGTTGACGAGGCCCACATCACCACGATTGCTATGCATCCCGACTTCCGCCGCCTGGGATTGGGCGAGTTTATGCTCATGAGCCTGATCGATATCGCTTACGGGATTGGCGCGAAATGGGTCACGCTGGAGGTGCGCGTGTCGAACTACAGCGCGCAAAACCTCTATCGCAAATACGGGTTTCGCGAGGCTGGACTTCGTCATCGCTACTATAGTGATAACCAGGAAGATGCTTTAATTATGTGGACCGATGAGATTAATACCCCTATCTATCGACAGAAATTCCAGGTCCTTAAAACCACCCTTGTGAACAAGCTGGAGGCTAGCTAGTGCAAAAACACAGGAGAGGTTCGGGAAAGGGGGTGCAGGGGATCTCCTCTGCCGGGGTGTGGGGTGTTCCCCACGCTTCCCTTCTTTCCCAAAGAGATCTTGTGACAATGCACCAGGCCCGTGGGACGTAAATATGCTTATACTCGGTATTGAAAGCTCATGCGATGAGACCGGAGCGGCTATCGTAAAGGATGGCCGTTACCTGCTCTCGAACGTGGTCGCCTCGCAAACAGAGATTCATAATCGCTACGGGGGTGTTGTGCCTGAGGTGGCGTCGCGCCAACAGATTGCTACCATTATCCCGGTGATCGAGACCGCCATGGAACAGGCTGGCTGCGGCTGGCAGGACCTTGACGCCATCGCCGCTACCTATGGCCCAGGCCTTGCCGGCTCCTTGCTGGTGGGTCTGACGGTTGGCAAGACGCTGGCCCTGGCGCGCGACCTGCCGTTCCTGGGCGTGAACCATCTGGAAGCGCATATCTATGCGAACTGGTTGCGCGAGCCTGCTGAGGGGTCGCCGGATGTGGCGGCGGCCGATTGGGCTTCGCAGCCGGGTGACCCTGTGTTCCCTCTGATCTGCCTGGTGATTTCGGGGGCGCACAGCGAACTGGTGCTGCTGCGCGATCATGGCCGCTATGAACTGCTGGGACACACGCGCGATGACGCGGCCGGCGAGGCCTTCGACAAGGTCGCGCGCATCCTGGGCCTGAGCTATCCCGGCGGTCCCTCCATTCAGCAGGCGGCCCAGCGCGCCGAGGAGGAGTTTCGCCAACAGCAGAAGCCGCCGACGCTGGCCCGCAATGCCTATCGCCTGCCCCGCGCCTGGCTGCGGGGCACCTATGATTTCAGCTTCAGTGGCCTGAAAACGGCGATGCTGCACCTCGCCGAGGGCCTGACACAGGGTCAGCAACGCCCACGTACCACGACCGGCGAGGGCAAGCAGGTGAGCCAGTATACGCGTATGGGGACGCAGGCGGCCCAGCGCGGCACGATCAACGTGGGCCTGCTCGCGGCCAGCTTTCAGGAGGCCATCGTCGATGTGCTGACGGTCAAGACGCGCCTGGCGGCGCAGGAGTACCATGTCAAGCAGGTCGTGCTGGCAGGAGGGGTAGCCGCCAATCTCGCGCTTCGCGAACGCCTGGCTGAGGAACTGCATCCGCTGCACATCCGTCTCAACTACCCGCCTATCGAGTTCTGTACTGACAACGCGGCTATGATTGCCAGCGCGGCCTTTTTCCACCTGAGCCAGGGTGAACGCCATAGCTTCGACCTGGATGTTGAGCCAGGGCTGAGTTTGCCTTTCAAACGGTAACTTTCGGGAAAATTCTATCAAAGGGGATTGGATATGTCTAAAGTGGGAACCTATGCTCTGGGTATCGACCTGGGAGGCACGAAGACGCTGGCCGCGGTAGTGGATATCACCACCGGCACCGTTATTGCTTCAGAGCGCAAACGCACAAAGGCTGAGCGCGGCCAGGATGCTGTCGCGCAGCGCACCATCGAGATCTCCAGGGCGGCCCTCGCTGCCGCGCAATTGCCCGCGGGGGCGTCGATTGTGGCCATCGGCGTGGGCGCCGCCGGGCAAATTGATCGCCAGGCCGGGGTCGTTGTGGATGCCCCCAACCTTGGCGTCAAGGATATGCCCCTGGGTGCGGTCCTGCATAAAGAATTCGCTGTGCCGGTCGCCGTTGGCAACGATGTGGAGGTGGCCGCGCTCGGCGAGCATCGCTTTGGGTCGGGACAGAAGTATAGCAATTTCGTCTGCCTCTTCGTCGGCACCGGCATCGGCTCCGGCATCGTCATGAATGGACGTATGTATACCGGGCTGACCGGAACGGCGGGCGAGGCGGGGCATATGACCATTGAGGCTGGTGGGCGCATCTGCGGCTGCGGCAGTCGTGGCTGCCTGGAGGCCTACGCCTCGCGGACCGCGATTACCAGGGCTATTATGGCTGAGATTCACCACGGTCGTAAATCTACCCTGGCGGACGAAGCGGCACGCCAGTTGAAGGAGGGCGAGACGGTGATCCGCTCAGGGCTGCTGGCCGCCGCTATTCACGCTCAGGATGAACTGGTGATCGAGGCGGTCAGCGAGGCGGCCGACTTCCTGGGCTATGGCCTGGCCTCGATTATGAATTTCTACAATCCAGAGGCCATTATCCTGGGCGGTGGGGTCATCGAGGCTATCGATCTGCTCTTTGAGCGGGCCATCCAGCGGGCGCGCACAGTGGCGCTGGCGGCTTCAGCCCACAAGACGGAGATCCTGCGCGCCAAACTGGGCGATTTTTCAGGCGTGGTGGGCGCGGCTTCCCTGGGAGGCGATGCCGCCGGCCATCGCTTCCCCAGCAATAGCTAGCATCACTAAGAGATACAAGAGGAAGCGGGGGGCCATATGACGGACGGAGAAACACCACACATTGAAGTGCGCGCTGTTAGTATCAATGATGCTCCGGCCCTGCACAAACTCGACTATAGCTACGAGACCGATCGTATTTACGCGCTCCAGGTCCAGAACCGGCTGGCGGAGCTTGATACCGGCCCAGGCGCTGATGGCAGGCCCTCCCTGTCCTTCGAGCTTGTGGAAACCCCGGTTGACCCTCCGCTCTACAAAGATTTCAGCGAGTATGCCAACACACTGGCGGATGTCGAGGCCAACCTGCGCAGTAGTGAGGGCGGGTATGTGGCCCTCGCCGATGGAGAACTGGCCGGGGCGGTTCTGCTGAAGGTGGAGGAATGGCGCTCGCTGGCGCGCATCCGCGATATTATCGTTGGTCGCCAGTTCCGCCGCTATGGTATCGGTTCGTTGCTGCTCAGTTGCGCCTCCGACTGGGCGCGCAAACGCGACTGCTGGGCAGTTCTGCTGGAGACCCAGAGTGTGAACTACCCCGCCATCCAATTCTACCTACGCAATGGCCTGGAAGTCTGGAGCATCCACCAACACTTCTATCCCCCCGGCCCTGTAGATCACGAAGTCGCCATCTTCATGGGCAAAAAGCTACGCTCCACTCCGTAAGAAATCGATAATGCCATCATTCACCGTAGGGACCCGCTGTATGACTCTATTGGGAAATTTGGTCTAGACCAAATTTCCCAATAGAGTCATACAGCGGGTCCCTACGGTGAATGATGGCATTATCGATTTCTTACGGAGTGGAGCGTAGCTTTTTGCCCATGAAGATGGCGACTTCGTGATCTACAGGGCCGGGGGGATAGAAGTGTTGGTGGATGCTCCAGACTTCCAGGCCATTGCGTAGGTAGAATTGGATGGCGGGGTAGTTCACACTCTGGGTCTCCAGCAGAACTGCCCAGCAGTCGCGTTTGCGCGCCCAGTCGGAGGCGCAACTGAGCAGCAACGAACCGATACCATAGCGGCGGAACTGGCGACCAACGATAATATCGCGGATGCGCGCCAGCGAGCGCCATTCCTCCACCTTCAGCAGAACCGCCCCGGCCAGTTCTCCATCGGCGAGGGCCACATACCCGCCCTCACTACTGCGCAGGTTGGCCTCGACATCCGCCAGTGTGTTGGCATACTCGCTGAAATCTTTGTAGAGCGGAGGGTCAACCGGGGTTTCCACAAGCTCGAAGGACAGGGAGGGCCTGCCATCAGCGCCTGGGCCGGTATCAAGCTCCGCCAGCCGGTTCTGGACCTGGAGCGCGTAAATACGATCGGTCTCGTAGCTATAGTCGAGTTTGTGCAGGGCCGGAGCATCATTGATACTAACAGCGCGCACTTCAATGTGTGGTGTTTCTCCGTCCGTCATATGGCCCCCCGCTTCCTCTTGTATCTCTTAGTGATGCTAGCTATTGCTGGGGAAGCGATGGCCGGCGGCATCGCCTCCCAGGGAAGCCGCGCCCACCACGCCTGAAAAATCGCCCAGTTTGGCGCGCAGGATCTCCGTCTTGTGGGCTGAAGCCGCCAGCGCCACTGTGCGCGCCCGCTGGATGGCCCGCTCAAAGAGCAGATCGATAGCCTCGATGACCCCACCGCCCAGGATAATGGCCTCTGGATTGTAGAAATTCATAATCGAGGCCAGGCCATAGCCCAGGAAGTCGGCCGCCTCGCTGACCGCCTCGATCACCAGTTCATCCTGAGCGTGAATAGCGGCGGCCAGCAGCCCTGAGCGGATCACCGTCTCGCCCTCCTTCAACTGGCGTGCCGCTTCGTCCGCCAGGGTAGATTTACGACCGTGGTGAATCTCAGCCATAATAGCCCTGGTAATCGCGGTCCGCGAGGCGTAGGCCTCCAGGCAGCCACGACTGCCGCAGCCGCAGATGCGCCCACCAGCCTCAATGGTCATATGCCCCGCCTCGCCCGCCGTTCCGGTCAGCCCGGTATACATACGTCCATTCATGACGATGCCGGAGCCGATGCCGGTGCCGACGAAGAGGCAGACGAAATTGCTATACTTCTGTCCCGACCCAAAGCGATGCTCGCCGAGCGCGGCCACCTCCACATCGTTGCCAACGGCGACCGGCACAGCGAATTCTTTATGCAGGACCGCACCCAGGGGCATATCCTTGACGCCAAGGTTGGGGGCATCCACAACGACCCCGGCCTGGCGATCAATTTGCCCGGCGGCGCCCACGCCGATGGCCACAATCGACGCCCCCGCGGGCAATTGCGCGGCAGCGAGGGCCGCCCTGGAGATCTCGATGGTGCGCTGCGCGACAGCATCCTGGCCGCGCTCAGCCTTTGTGCGTTTGCGCTCTGAAGCAATAACGGTGCCGGTGGTGATATCCACTACCGCGGCCAGCGTCTTCGTGCCTCCCAGGTCGATACCCAGAGCATAGGTTCCCACTTTAGACATATCCAATCCCCTTTGATAGAATTTTCCCGAAAGTTACCGTTTGAAAGGCAAACTCAGCCCTGGCTCAACATCCAGGTCGAAGCTATGGCGTTCACCCTGGCTCAGGTGGAAAAAGGCCGCGCTGGCAATCATAGCCGCGTTGTCAGTACAGAACTCGATAGGCGGGTAGTTGAGACGGATGTGCAGCGGATGCAGTTCCTCAGCCAGGCGTTCGCGAAGCGCGAGATTGGCGGCTACCCCTCCTGCCAGCACGACCTGCTTGACATGGTACTCCTGCGCCGCCAGGCGCGTCTTGACCGTCAGCACATCGACGATGGCCTCCTGAAAGCTGGCCGCGAGCAGGCCCACGTTGATCGTGCCGCGCTGGGCCGCCTGCGTCCCCATACGCGTATACTGGCTCACCTGCTTGCCCTCGCCGGTCGTGGTACGTGGGCGTTGCTGACCCTGTGTCAGGCCCTCGGCGAGGTGCAGCATCGCCGTTTTCAGGCCACTGAAGCTGAAATCATAGGTGCCCCGCAGCCAGGCGCGGGGCAGGCGATAGGCATTGCGGGCCAGCGTCGGCGGCTTCTGCTGTTGGCGAAACTCCTCCTCGGCGCGCTGGGCCGCCTGCTGAATGGAGGGACCGCCGGGATAGCTCAGGCCCAGGATGCGCGCGACCTTGTCGAAGGCCTCGCCGGCCGCGTCATCGCGCGTGTGTCCCAGCAGTTCATAGCGGCCATGATCGCGCAGCAGCACCAGTTCGCTGTGCGCCCCCGAAATCACCAGGCAGATCAGAGGGAACACAGGGTCACCCGGCTGCGAAGCCCAATCGGCCGCCGCCACATCCGGCGACCCCTCAGCAGGCTCGCGCAACCAGTTCGCATAGATATGCGCTTCCAGATGGTTCACGCCCAGGAACGGCAGGTCGCGCGCCAGGGCCAGCGTCTTGCCAACCGTCAGACCCACCAGCAAGGAGCCGGCAAGGCCTGGGCCATAGGTAGCGGCGATGGCGTCAAGGTCCTGCCAGCCGCAGCCAGCCTGTTCCATGGCGGTCTCGATCACCGGGATAATGGTAGCAATCTGTTGGCGCGACGCCACCTCAGGCACAACACCCCCGTAGCGATTATGAATCTCTGTTTGCGAGGCGACCACGTTCGAGAGCAGGTAACGGCCATCCTTTACGATAGCCGCTCCGGTCTCATCGCATGAGCTTTCAATACCGAGTATAAGCATATTTACGTCCCACGGGCCTGGTGCATTGTCACAAGATCTCTTTGGGAAAGAAGGGAAGCGTGGGGAACACCCCACACCCCGGCAGAGGAGATCCCCTGCACCCCCTTTCCCGAACCTCTCCTGTGTTTTTGCACTAGCTAGCCTCCAGCTTGTTCACAAGGGTGGTTTTAAGGACCTGGAATTTCTGTCGATAGATAGGGGTATTAATCTCATCGGTCCACATAATTAAAGCATCTTCCTGGTTATCACTATAGTAGCGATGACGAAGTCCAGCCTCGCGAAACCCGTATTTGCGATAGAGGTTTTGCGCGCTGTAGTTCGACACGCGCACCTCCAGCGTGACCCATTTCGCGCCAATCCCGTAAGCGATATCGATCAGGCTCATGAGCATAAACTCGCCCAATCCCAGGCGGCGGAAGTCGGGATGCATAGCAATCGTGGTGATGTGGGCCTCGTCAACCATCAGCCACAGGCCGGCAAAGCCGATGATCGCAGCCAGGGTAGAGGGGGAGGCCACAGCGGCCGGGCGCCCCGGCAGCAGCGAGAGCGGGAAGATGCGACGCGGCCGTTCAGCTTCGTACGTAGGGACCGCGGCCTGCTCCTCGGCGATCTTCTTATCGCGCAGCACGATATAATGCGCCCAACGATTATCCTGCAACTCCTTGCGATAGGCGCTGGGGGGCCAGGTGGATGGATAGGCTAGACGCTCAATCTCGATAACACGAGGCACGTCTGACATCGTCATCCGGTCAATGACGTAACGCACCCTCTTCCCTTTCTGTCTGACTCTGATCCGTTGCTGGACGCGATGGACCTCCCAGCAGCGGCTGCTTGCGGGTACTGGTGGTAATCGAAGGTCGCCGCAGGTAGAGTGGTTCGAGTAGTAAAGGATCGTCTGTCTCACCGTTTCGCAGGCGCTGCCAGGCGAGCATCGCCAGCACGGACGCGTGCCGCGCCGCCTGCATATTCTCCACAAAGAAAGCTTCAGCGGGCAGCAGCGCCGAGAGTGCCTGGCGCGTTGCCGGGCTGATCTCGCCGCAGAAGAGAAACGGCGGCAACTGCCGCTGGCCAGGAACCGCCACCCAGGAGCCAGCCTGTTCTTTCAGATAGGTCACTAACTGCTGTGGCGTGAGCAGCAGGTACTCGCTGAGCCGCCGCATAGTATGGGACAGCGTGCCAGACTCGCCATGCAGTTCATCGAACACATAGCAGGCGGCATAGAGTTCAGCCCGACCCGCCTCCAGCAGGGAGCAGATGGGACCGCGCCAGTGGCGTTGCTGGGCCGCGCTCAGGTCCAGAGTGCCTATGCCTAGCAGCGGCTTCTTGAGAGAAAAGGCCAGCGCCTTCGCCGTAGCCAGCGCGACGCGCAGGCCATTAAACGAGCCAGGCCCGGTCGCCACCGCGATCGCATCGATAGCGTGCATGGCCGTATTGCACTCAGCGAGGAGACGCTGAATGTGGGTCAGCAATTGCATGCTATGATTATTGCCGACGCGCCAGGTATATTCGCCAAGGAGTTCGTCCTCCGTGCAGAGGGCAATGCTGGCCTGGCGAGTGGAGGTGTCAAGAGCCAAGAGTAGCATATGTGTTTTTTTGAAACTGTTGTAGGAGCGTACTGTAGTACGCCCCTGTTGCCGTAAAGAGCAGGCCGCGCTTGGTCTCGCTCAGCATCTTCATGCGAATACGCAGGTGTGTGGTAGGCCAGAGCAGATCGGCCTTATCCGCCCATTCTACAACACACACGCCGGACCCATAGAAATACTCCTCAAAGCCGAGGTCAAATATCTCTTCAGGATCATCGAGTCGATAGAGATCAAAGTGATAAAGAGCCGGTCCCCGTGCCTGCGACGGCTCATTGGAACGAGGCTGACCCGCATATTCCTTGAGCAGGGTAAAGGTCGGACTGGTGATGGCCTCTGTAATGCCCAATCCCTGCGCCAGCCCCTGCGTCAACGTCGTCTTGCCCGTTCCCAGTTGTCCCGCGAGTAAGATCAGCTCGCCACCTTGCACGAGTTCGCCTAAGCGCGCGCCCAGGCGCTGTGTCTGCGCGGCGCTGTGGCTAATCACATCCAGGGTACTGACCGCCTCTTCCTGAGAACCTCTGGTCACGCTACCTTCCTTCCACGGTCTATTCGCAGGCTATAGTTATCCGCTATTATAACACAGTTCGGCTCATTTCAACGCATTTTCGTTCCGCAATTGCGGCAATACAGGGCGCCAGCACGTACCGGCTGCTTACATGTCGGGCAGGGCTGCTGCTGGGCAGACCCAGCCGTATATGCTGGCGAGGGCGGCGGCGAACCAGGGGATGCGTAGCCGGGCTGGGATGACGGCTGGCTATATGTGGAAGATGGCGTATAGTTCGTGGTTGGAGCGGGCGCGAACTGCTCGGTGGGGTACGCCTCATTTTTAAGGTCCTGGAGCTGCCCATCGCGGTTCCTGACATCGCTATCCAGTTCCTGGACGCTGGCGCATAAGCGCGAAAGCCGGGGGTCTGTCAATGCTCCCTGCTGGTACAGCGTCATCGCCACCTGCGCGAGATCGTCCAGCAACTGCTGGCGCTGCTTCAGCAACTGGTCAACCTCGGACTGCTTGCCGCGCACACGCATCTGCTTCTGTGCCTCCCAACTTGTGCGGCTGACGGCCGAGTTGACAAAATTTTTAGCGGACTCTACAAAGTCGGACATGATTTGATCTGCCTTTCCGGTGCTGTCTGTGTTGGCACCCTATCTTTTGAGAAGGAGAGTCACGTGGGATGGCCTTCTCCCTGCTATGTTCCGGTTATGGCGTGCTGGTATATCCGTATCTCTTCCAGTTTACCACTTTTACTCAGTTGCACGGCCACGACATCGACTCGCCACGAGCGCTCTGCACAGGTATGCAGGTCCAGGTAGTAGCTGGCGACCTCCAGTATTTTCCGTTGCTTGCGCGCGTTGACCGCCTCTTCGGGCAGGCCGTAGGCGGTCCCGCGCCGGGTTTTCACCTCCACAAAGACCAGATCTTCACCATCCTCAGCCACGAGATCGATCTCGCCATAGCGACAGCGAAAGTTCCGCTCCAGCATATGGTAGCCCCTATCCACCAGCGTCCGCTCCGCCAGGCGCTCGCCCGCGCGGCCCAACCCTTGCTTTGCCCCAGGCTGATTCTTCCGAGGACCCGCGCTGTCATCCCCCGCTACTTGCTTCATCATAGTAATACGCCGCCCTTCCCATCAATGTTGTAAAGTATTTTCAGATTCTCTGTCAGTCAGGATATATCAGAAGGTGCATGATTGCAAGAGGTTGTCATAGCCCCTTCATCCCTGGTGATAGAATACGGAGAGCAGATCAAACAGAGGAGGCAGTATGAGCAAGGCCATTGTCTTTATTCACGGCTCAGGGGATAGCGCGCGTGTCTGGGGGGCGCAGGTCGACCAGTTTGAGGGACATGCCACCTACGCCATCGATCTACCGGGGCATGGCAAGCGGGCCGATACGCTCCCGGCACAGGTCAGTGTGCTGGACTATGCACGCGTGGTCCATGAGATCATCGAGGGCGAATTGCACCTTGCACAACCGATTATTGCCGGTCACTCGCTCGGCGGAGCGGTCGCGCTGGGGATGGCGCTGGCATACGGCGCGGATCTGGGCGGCCTGATCCTCATTGGAACGGGGGCGCGCCTGCGCGTCCATCCCGACCTGCTGGCGTCCGCCCGTGCAGAGCCACAGCCGACGCTCTACCGCGACCTGGCGGCATGTAACGACTTCGATATCATGGGCCAGGTGCAAGATATTCGCCTGCCCACCTTGATCATCTGCGGCGCCGGCGACCGCATGACGCCGGTCAAATACAGCCAGTACCTCCACGAGCGTATCGCCGGCTCGGAGCTGCATGTGATCGCGGAGGCCGACCATTATGTCATGCGCGAGCAGCCGGAAGCTGTGAAGCAGGCCATCCGGGAGTGGCTAGCACGAGACGGAGGACCGGCCATTCTGTAGCGCG
>JBDTHH010000752.1:0-4260 GCA_039937055.1 Ktedonobacteraceae bacterium
CGCCGGCAAGCATGCGGTCGGCGCGCCCCTCCTGGATGCACCAGTAGGCCTGCCCGATGGCGTCCGCGCCCGCCGAGCAGCCGGTGGAGACGGTCATGCAGGGACCATACAACTGGTGGTGCGCGGCAATAGCGGCGGCAGGCACAAAGCCCATCGTGAACCTGTCAGGCGCGAGGCCATCCATGAGCGCGCGCGGCGGGTGCGCCCCGCGCTCAGTGACCTGGACCCAGAGTTTTTCGCCCTCTTCGACCGAGGCCACTGCCGAGCCTATGTAGACGCCCATCCGCTCGCGCTGCATCTCATCCAGGTGGATATGGCCACCATCAATATGGTGACCCTCGTTATCATGGCGACCGCATTGTCGGCGGGCAAGGGGAGCCGAAGGGTCGCCACTACACATAAGGCCATCTGCGAGGGCCATGTTGGCGGCGGCGATGGCAAATTGCGTGCCACGATCCAGGCGCACGTACTCATCCTGCGTCAGGCCGGATGCTATGGGGTCGAAGTCCGCCACCTCGCCGGCGATCTGTGTGGGGAACGGCGTGGCATCGAAGCGTGTGATGCGACGGATGCCTGAGCGGCCGGCAATACAGGCCTGCCAGAAGTCCTCCTTGCCAGTACCATTCGGGGCCAACACTCCCAGCCCTGTGATCACTACCCGTCGCTGCATGCACACATCTCCTGTCGCTATACCCCGGAGAGCCAAGTGTGGCATCCCCTTTACATAAAATACGGTACGCGGATACCCCAGTGCATATCAATGCGCTGCTCTCTGCGTCAGAAATGCCTCCAGCAGTGAGTATACCTTACCGGCTTCCGAGTACATGAAAAAGCGCTCTCTACCAGGAATGACGTGATAGTCCACACAATGAGGTAAGTTCTGGGCCAGCCAGCGCGTTTTTGCCTCTGGCGAGAGCGCGTCATCCTCGCGGTTGATGAGCAGGATGGGCATGGTGAGCCGGGCCAGGCGAGCACTCACATCGAAGGAGTGGATCACCGGGAGCACGGAAAGCTTATAGACCGCCGGCCAGAGCGTGATTTTGCGGAACTGTTCTTCGATGAGCGCACGCGGCAGCGCGCAGACCTGGGAGGCATCCGGGGAGGCCGCTCCCCTGGACGCGGTGATGTAGTTGATGACGATGCGCCGCAGGAACCAGGCCGGCAGCAGGTGTTCGATGGGCAGGCGCAGAAAGAGTTCATGCAGGAGCCAGATGAAGGGATGAGGGGCCACCTGGTAGTCGGCCCCCTGGGCGATAATCATCAGCGAGCGGCAACGCTCAGGGTAGCGAATAGCGAACTCGAAGAGCACCATCGCCGCGTCCCCATGCCCCACGAGGTCGGCTCGATCCAGACCCAGGCTGTCAAGCACCCGGCGCAGCTCTTCGACGCGTTCCTCACACCCCGTGAAGCGCGTGCGCGCTTCGCGCCGCCGGTATATAATAACGCGCCGCGTGCCACTGAACGCGCGCACCTGCCGCGCATAGACCCATTCGAGATGCTCCAGAATAGGCACGAAGACCAGCGGCTCCCCCTCACCAATATCGATCACCGGCAAATCAACCTCCCCAACCGCGACCCGCCGCCACAGCGCTTCAAGGTATTGCACATCAGCATGAAAAGGTCCAGGTTGAATCCAGCCATCACTACTGCTACTCACTGTTTGCCTCCACAAAAAATGTTATTCGCGGCTATGCTTATCATATCACCCCTCTGCATAAGGACGATAACTGCGCTACAATAGAGGCGTACCGGAACACATTGCGGGAGGAATGAGTTGTGCCAACACACGAAACAGAGGCCGAGGCTTCCGCGTTAGTCGCTCGCTGGATAGAGGCCTTCAACACACATGATGTGGATGCGATTGTAGACTTGTACGCCGAGAGCGCAGAACTCTATGACAGCGGGATGAAGCGTCCTCGCCAGGGACGTACAGACATCGAACAATGGTTTACCACGCGTTTCCGCGCCATGCCCTCGTTGCGCTATACGCCAACAGGGCAGCTTTTTGAGCAGGAGCAGGCGGTTGTGTTCTGGATTGCTCAGGGGCAGACGCCGCGCCTGCTGCGCCAGCCATGGCTCTCGCGCGCGTTCCAGGTGGACGGCGTGAGCCACTTTATCATCCACGATGGGCGCATCCAGAAGCAGCGCGGCTACTATGATCACCTCGCGATCGTCGAGCGCGTGTTGCCGCCGCTGAAATGGCTGCCGTCCAGGCTGTAAGCGTATAGAAGAGGGTTCCCCCTGTGGTACGCCATCCGTCCGCAGTGAGAACCCTCTTCCCTGCGCTACTTTGTCACGCTGCTCTACCTACGAGCGTATTCGGCGCGAGTAGGAAACGCTGCCCCAAATGGAGACCAGCATGATCGCTGCGATGATGGTGCTGATCAGCGGAACCCCTTCGATAGTAGGCTCGCCGATAATGTGAAAGTGGAGAAAGCCCACGATCAGAAAGATGGCCAGCAGGCCAAGAGTGATGGCGCCAATGAAGCCGGCCGGGGCGCGGCGCCCCGCAATAAATTCTCCCAGGAAGCCGATAATGGCCGCGATGACGAGCCAGATGATGAACTGTACCAATGTTACTGCCACTGTAATTCCCTCCTTGTTTAGTGGTATGCGATGTATTTAGATACATCGATCATAGTAATAACACGTATTATAAGGATAAGTGTATTCAAGAGGAATGTGGCCCCGCATTATCAGCGAGCAAGGGGAGGCTCAATCTATCGTGTGATGGGTGTCAGACAAGTAGGGGTCCGCTTTCTTGCACGCCAAGCTTCTCTACAGGGGCATCCATTTCGCGCAACGCGCGATTGAAGAGCATACTGAGCGTGACGATCAGGTAGCAGGCGGCGATGATGAGGAACGTGACGCGCAGGCCAACCGCGTCCACGAGATAGCCCGCGAGGATCAGGCCCAGGGGCAGCGCGGCAAAGGCCGCCGCTCCGATTGCGCCGAAGACGCGCCCACGCATCTCGGCGGGCACACATTCCTGGCCCAGCGTCCAGAGCAACGGATTGATTGGCCCACTACCAGCACCGATAATCGCCATGGCCGTCATCGTGAAGGGTAGCGTCGGCAGCAGCGATAACAGCCAGAATGGCAGCCCAATGAGGATGAATGCACCAATGAAGGTTGCGCGGCGCGGTAACCTGGGGCCGAGCGCGCTGTAGATGAGCGCGCCTACCAGCGCACCACCGCCCCAGGCCGCTTCGATTAGCCCTAGAGCCTGCGGGCTGCCAAAGCGCTGCTTCGCGTACACAGGCATCACTACCGCACCCAGAGGAGAATCCAGAAAGTTAGTGATGATGATAGTCAGGACGATGGCCAGCATAAGCCGGTTGTGCCGGATAAAGCCCAGGCCAGCGCCCAATTCCGCCAGGTAGCCTCCGGACGCCTTTGTCGTAGCTGGCGAGACCTCTTTGGGCCGCGACCTGGGGATGACAAGCCCAATCAACAGCGCGGAGACCACGAAGCTCGCGGCATCGAGCCAGAGCACCCTGCTGGTCCCCAATAGCGCGATGAGTATCCCGGCCAGCGGCGCACCCAGCAGGCGCGAGCCACGTTCGATGGCATGCAGGAGAGCGTTCGCGCGCTCCAGCGGCATCCCGGCCGGCCCGGCGATGTCCGGCAACAGAGCCACACGCGCGGAGGTACTAGGCGCATTGAAGAGGGCCGCGCAGAAGACCAGGATGAGCAACTGCCAGAAATCCAGCCCAACGCTGTAGTAGAGCAGCGGGATCAGCGCTATAGCCACACCGCTGGCCAGGTCGGCAAGCACACTGCTGCGCTTGTAACCCAGACGATCAATGAGAACACCTCCCAGCAGACCGGCTACAATGATCGCAAGAACTTCGGCCACCCCCGTGAAACCCACCCTGGCAGCACTGCCCGTCGTCTGTAACACGAACCAGGGCACAGCAATCAACGTCAGCGAGCTACCGGTGACTGAGATAGTGTTCGCGCTAAAAAGCGTATATAGCGGCAGGCGTCTGAATGCTGGCGCCTTAAGGTCATGTGCATGCATGCTCATCCTCCCTGCTCCCCGTCCTCCTGCGGTTGCTGCTCTGCAAGCACGCGTGTACGGCGCTCGCGCTGCTGCTCCGCGAGATGACGGGGGTCCTGCACGGGACCTTGAGGTGGGCCTTCCAACTGGATGATCGTCTCCTCGATCCAGGCAAGTTCGGTCTCTAACCTGGCACGAACATACCTGATAGCCAGCATGCCGTATTCACTGATCAGCGATGTGCCGTTCTGCGGCCA
>JBDTHH010000753.1:0-3015 GCA_039937055.1 Ktedonobacteraceae bacterium
CTACGTCTCATGTATGTCTCTCTGCTTGTCCGTCACCCCGCAGAAAACCTGCTCGAGTGAAAAGCCATTGCCTCTACGAGACGCATTAGAGAGGCAAGCAGCGTATAACACAAGACATAGAAGATACACAAGATAGAAAGGCAATAAGATAAATGGATTAGTGAATTGACTTTTTTGTGTTAATAGAGGTAGAATAGCGTGGGGAGAGAAACATATCTATCTATTGAAGCAGTGGGATGGGAACTGATGAGAAATATGTCAGACAAAGCACAAAGTGACCCGGTGCAGCTATTTGAGCACGCCATGACCACCGTTCTCACCTGTCGCAGCATCGTGAGATATAACACGCCGTTGACCGACGAGCAGAAAAGCGACCTGCTGGCCGATATCGACACCGCCGTGCGCTTCTTACGTGAGCGGCTGGTAGCCAATACCGCCATCGAAACAAACATGGTCATGCCCCAACTTTTGCAAGCGGGTATTCCCTCCGCCGGTACTCCGCAAGCTAACCTCAGCAACGAGGACGATGACACGGGCGATGAGCGCACATTGCGCGCGCTGTACAGGATCTATCACACCTATTCAGGCAAGCAGCAGGGCAATACACGTGTACTTACCGGCCGCTTCAACGAAGTCCTGGCGGCGCTCAACGAGGTCGAGGGCCTTCTTGAGAAGAGCCAGGACCTTGGGCCTCACCACGCTTACGCGACAGGCCTGCTGCAAGGGGTGGGGGGCTTCATCGCGGACCTGTACTGCCTGTTTATGGAGTTTGTCCGCGCGCTGGCCGGCGCCCTGGAGGGCTGCAATGTCTATATTGATACAGAGGAGATATCCTCGATGCATCGCCACTGCCCTGAAAACAAATTACCCGCCAACCCAGGCCAGGCACCCACGCTCGTTGATGTCTACCGGACACACCAGCAACTCAATACGGCACAAGGAACGATATCCGGCAGCATCAGCGAGGCGGCCGCGTTCCTGATCTTCCTCGAAGAGGGGCTTGAGAGCGACCTCGATAAGCGGGACGAGGTCGTGCGGCAACTGCACAGAATCAGACAGTTGCTGCATGACCTGGCGAACCTTCTTGCAAGCTACGAGAACGCCATGGCCATATTACTAGGCGACCAGCACATGGAGGGAACCGATCCTTAGAGATCAGGCAACTGCCAATCGATCTCAGGTTTTCCGGTGGCATGCAGCGCTTCGTTGATCGCAGAGAACGGCTTGCTGCCAAAGAACCCATTGCGGGCCGAGAGCGGCGAAGGGTGCGCGGACTGCACCACGCTGTGCCGGGTGGTATCGATCAGGCTGAGCTTTTTCTGGGCATAGTTTCCCCAGAGCACGAACACTACTGGGCTTTCTCTGGCATTCACGTGGCGAATGATGGTGTCCGTGAAGGTCTCCCAGCCCTTGTTCTTGTGCGAATTTGCACTATGCGCGCGCACCGTCAGTACCGCATTTAGCATCAGCACGCCCTGCCTGGCCCAGGGAACAAGGTAGCCGTTATTGGGTACACGACAGCCAAGGTCAGCGCGCAATTCGCTAAAGATATTCACCAGCGAGGGCGGCGGCTTGATACCAGGGCGTACCGAAAAGCATAGCCCGTGCGCCTGGTTATTATCATGATAGGGGTCCTGGCCCAGTAGTAGCACGTTCGTCTTTTCGTAAGGGGCGACCTCCAGCGCCGAAAATACCTCAGGCTGCGGCGGAAAAACAGTGTAATGCTGGCGCTCTTCATCCACGAACTGCTCTAGCTTCTGGAAGTAGGGCTTCGTGAACTCTTCGGCAAGCAGCGTATGCCAGGTTCCGGCGAGTTGTTTCTGCATACTCTCTACGTAACAGGCGGGGGTGTAGCCCTCGCCATGCTCCTTCCGGTGATATGGTGTGACTATCTATTCTTGATAGTGTACCGCAAAGCGGAAGAAACAGCAGTGTCGCCCTTAGCACACACTCTCTTGCTCGATAGGCACGGGAACAGTGAAGGTGTAGCCAACGCCTGGCACGGTCATAATATAGCGGGGGTGATTATCATCGCGCTCGACTTTCTGGCGCAGGTGGCGAATATGGGCCTTCACCAGGCCGGAGTCGCCGGCCTCATCGAGGCCCCAAACGCGATCGACAATGACTTCGTGGGTGAGCACCTGCCCAGTATTGGTGATCAGCAGGTGCAGCATGCGGCTCTCAGTAGGCGTCAGATGCACCTTGACGCCATTGCTGGTAACTTCATGACGCATCGGGTCCAGCGTCACCGGCCCCACAGTTATCGTCGTTGACGGCGAGGTCTCCGAAGATGAGCCGTCCGCGCTATTCACAGAACGGCGCGTCACAGCTTTTATGCGCGCCAGTAACCGCCGGGGACTGAACGGTTTACGCAGATAATCGTCGGCCCCCATCTCCAGGCCGCGTACCTCATCCTCCTCACGATCATGCGCCGTTAGAATCAAGATCCTGGCATTGCTTTCGGAACGCATGCGCCGGCAGACCTCGAAACCATCCAGCCGTGGCATCTGGACATCCAGAATCACCAGGTCGGGCAACGCCTCACGCCAGCGTTTAATGGCCTGCTCGCCATCAAAGGCGCTAATGACATCATGCCCGTAGCCTTTGAGCCAGTAGGTCAGCATGTCTACCATATCGCGGTCATCGTCCACCACCATAATTTTCATGTGTCTTTCCTCACTTTGGCCCTGCAATACACACTGTGTATACACTTCGGAAAGCAGGAAGCCTTATGCTCGCTTTTTTATGTATCTCTCCCTATCGGCACATTTCTCTATCTTCGTAGCTGCGTGATTTATCACGTGTATGCTGGCCTGACACGCGGGCTGGCTTGACGGGCGCGATAAACTCGCGCAGCTACGAAGGGCAAGCGACCTTCCATTCTGTGCGGGCAATAGCCCTGACTTTTGGCCTTTGCCCATTCTCATATGTCTCGTCATCGTGTATACTGATGTCACTCCACTCGCAGAGGATGTGCATGAGGCAACCGATCATCGTTACTACGCCAGAAGGCGT
>JBDTHH010000754.1:0-4643 GCA_039937055.1 Ktedonobacteraceae bacterium
CGAGGCAAGCCACGCGCTACGGATCAACCGACGAGGGTCAGAACAAGCCCAGAATGTGCCGGTTACGCTCTTCGTCCTGTGTGCCTCCGGCAAAGTCATCGAAGGCCCGCTCTGGTGTATCGATGAGCATGCTCTTGATGAACGCGGCCCCTTCCCTGGCGCCTTGCACGGAATCTTTGATACAGCATTCCCATTCGAGAACGGCCCAGCCCGCGAAGCCGTTCTGTGTCAGGGTAGAGAAGACGCGTTTGAAATTGACCTGCCCATCCCCGACGCTGCGGAAGCGACCAGGACGATCCTGCCAGTCCTGGTACCCTCCGTAGACCCCTGAGCGCGGGGAGGGGTTGTATTCGGCATCCTTGACGTGAAAGGCCTTGATGTAGTCCAGGTAGCAGTCCAGGTAGCCGATGTAGTCCAGGCACTGGAGCACAAAGTGGGATGGATCGTAGAGGATGCCGACCCGTGGGTGATTGCCGGTGGCGTGCAGGAAGCGCTCGAAGGTGACGCCATCGTGCAGGTCCTCGCCGGGGTGAATCTCGTAGGCGAAGTCGATCCCGTGCTCGTCGGCCGCGTTCAAGAGGGGCTGCCAGCGCCGGGCCAGTTCCTGGAACCCCAGCTCCACCAGGCCCTGTGGACGCTGCGGCCATGGATACATCGTGTGCCACAGGAGCGCGCCGGAAAAGATGGGAATGGTGCTCAGCCCCAGGTTGCGCGATGCTTTGATGACCTTGACGATCTCCCCCCTGGCCCACTCGCTGCGCGCGCTCGCATTGCCCTGCAGGGAGGCGGGCGCGAAGGCATCGAACAGCACATCATACGCCGGGTGGACCGCGACCAGTTGCCCTAAGAGATGCGCTGCTAGCTCGGTAATGACCAGCCCATTGCACGCGCCCTTGAGGTCGTCGCAGTACTGCCGGGACTCGGCCGCCTGCTGTAGATCGATCAGGCGGCTGTCCCACGCGGGTATCTGCACGCCGGCAAAGCCCATGTCTCTGGCCCACGCCGTGATGTTGGCGAGCGTGTTGTATGGTGGAACATCCTGCACAAATTGCGCTAAGAAAAGTGCCGGTCCTTTGATCTGTGACATGTCTTTTTATCTCCTTACATACGTCGCAGGTTCTCTAGCGAGCGCCTGGCGCTCTCCAGCGATGGCATGCGCGGCTGGTCGTGCTCTACCGCGTACCACTGCACTCCGCTTTCCTGGCCGGCCTTGCAGATGCCCGCTATGTCCAGCAGGCCGTCGCCTACCTCGGTGTATGTGCGGTCGGCGCTCATATCTTTCAGGTGAACCAGCGGCACGCGACCAGCATAGCGGCGCAGGTAGGCGATGGGATCGACGCCGGCATAGGCCGCCCAGTACACGTCAAGTTCAAGCGTGACCAGGGCCGGGTCGGTCTCCTTGAGCAGGATGTCGAGCAGGTACTCGCCATCGCTCTGCTGAAACTCGAAGTCGTGATTGTGGTAGCCGAATGTCACGCCGTGCTCGCGACAGCGCCGTCCCATCTCGTTGAAGCGCGGCGCGAGTGACCGGATGCTGGCGGCGTTGCGCAGTTCGGGGGCCAGCCAGGGTATCACTAGCAGGGAGCAGCCGATCTCGAGGCAGTAGCTGATGGCCGCTTCCAGGTCCTGTTCCAGCACGGCCAGCCCGACATGCGTAGCCACCGCCCGCAGTCCCGTTTCGGCTAACAGCGCGGCCATCTCTTTGGAAGTGAGACCACCATAGCCCGCGAATTCTACGGCGGGATACCCCATCTCAGCAACCCGGCGCAGCGTGCCCGCGAAGTCACGGGCCGTCTCATCGCGCACGGTATACAGCTCTAACGCTACCGATGTTGTGTTCATTCTACCTCCATCCAGATACTGCCCCTCTGGGAGCTTTCGACGACTTTGGCTACAAAGCGCATTCCTCGTAAACCATCGGCGGCCGTAGGGTAACCGCCCAGCGACTTTTCACCGGCCGCGGCCCGGCGAATATCGCTGATAACCATCTTATAGAGGTTCGCGAAGGCTTCCAGAAAGCCTTCAGGGTGACCCGGAGGCAGGCGCGTTGCGCTCCTGGCATCATCGCTCATATAGGCCTGCCCGCTGCGTAGGATCTGCTGTGGCTGCCCATATGGCTTGAAGATCAGGGTGTTCGGCTCCATCTGCTGCCAGGCCAGGCCGGCTTTGCTGCCGTAGATACGGATACTCAGGTTGTTCTCTTCGCCAGTAGCGATCTGCGAACAGGTCAGGATGCCCTTGCCGCCGTTCTCCAGGCGCAGCAGCATGTTGGCATCATCCTCAAGGGCGCGCCCCTCGACAAAGGTCGTCAGGTCGGCGCAGAGCGAGGCGATTTTCAGGTCGGTGATGAACGTTAAAAGGTTCTCGGCATGCGTCCCGATGTCGCCGACACAGCCGGAGATACCAGATCGCGCCGGGTCTGTACGCCAGGATGCCTGTTTGTTTCCGGTCCTCTCGACCGGCTCCAGCAGCCAGTCCTGGGTATATTCTACCAGCACCTTCCTGATCGTTCCGATCTCCCCCTGGCGCACCAGGGCGCGGGCCTGGCGTACGGCGGGATAGCCAGTGTAGTTGTGGGTGAGCGCGAAAATACGCTCGCTGCGCTCCACCAGCGCCACCAGCTCTTCGGCCTCGTGGACGTTCAGGGTTATGGGCTTATCGCTGACGACGTGGATGCCGCGTTCGAGAAATGCTTTGGCAACGGGATAGTGCATATGGTTAGGTGTGGCAATGATCACCACGTCGATGCCATCCGCTGCCCGCGACTCTGCCTCCGCCATCTGCTGGAAGTTGGTGTACGTGCGCTTCAAGAACCAGGCCTGCGCCGATGCCTGCGCTCGCCGCGCGTCGGTCGACATCGCCCCGGCGACAATCTCTGCCTGGCCATCCAGTTCGGCCGCGATGCGATGAACCGCGCCAATGAAAGATCCCTGGCCGCCGCCGACGATGCCGGCACGCACCTTTCTATGGGCCATATCTGGCTCCATACTCTCCTCCTTACTGCTGCCATTCTAGCTATAGACTGACATGGACTTGTACATACTATACACTTTTTTTCCTTGCACGGGGTATTCATCGCAGGGTTATTTACAAGTCGCCCATCCTTCGTAGCTGCGCGCTTGAGCGCGCGTGTCAAGCCAGCTAGCGCATCAGGCCAGGACGTAGCGGCCTGGCCAACCAGCACGCCAGGCCAGCGCCCGCGCGCTCAAGCGCGCAGCTACGAAGAGCGAGTGACTTGTAAATAGACCTATATTCATTGTGATTTTAGTTGACAATAGAAAGGCCTATTTGTATACTTAGCAGGCATTTTCTATCTGGCTGCTCTCTGCGTACTCTCAACGCTCTTTCAGGTAGCAATCAACTTGAAAAGAGCATGCTTGCTTGTGTATCAAGCATGCTGATTTAGGGGAGGGAGTCGTGATGTGGGGCGTGTCCAGCGCGGAAATGCTATTAAGGGAAGATAAAGGCAAGTAACCAATGACAAACTCTCCACCGGCACGCACCAGGGTCTTTATCTGCTATAGCCAGGAGGATGCCCGCTACTTAAGGCGGCTTCAGACTCACCTGGCACAGGGAGTGCGTGATAAACGCATTGATCTCTGGGATGATACCATGATCAGGCCAGGGGCCGAGTGGCAGGCAGAGATCAAGCAGGCTATGCAATCCGCGCGGGTGGCAGTTCTGCTTGTCAGCGTAGATTTCCTGGCTTCAGACTTCATCAATGAAACTGAGTTACCGTCCCTGCTGGAGGCCGTCAAGTCGGAAGGCGTCACCATTTTACCTGTGCTGCTGAGTCCATGCCGGTATGAGGATAGTCCGCTGGCTCCCTATCAATTTGTCAATCAACCGCGGAGGCCTCTCTCAGGCATGAATTCGAGTCAACGGGATGAAAATTGGGTCAGAGTAGCGCGAGCTATCGATGAGGTGCTAAGTACTCCATTAGCGTTAGAAGCCCTCGCGGTTGAGGTCCAGCCAGACGAGCCTCCTTTAGTACCGGAAGTGTCTCCTGATGAAGAGGAGAGTCCTTCCGTTGAAGCTCCGTCGTGTTCGCCCATCGCTGAGCGCTATCGGCAGGCCCTGTTGAACGATCAAGCCATCACGCGGCTGCAAGTTCTGGGGATGGGCTATCATTTCCCGATCTCAGATATTTATGTGCGTGTGCAGTTGCACGAAAATATGGGAGCCAGTGTCTCCAGGAAATCTACATCTCAAGATCCGCGTGCATTGATGCAGCAAAAGCAGCGCTTCCTTGAAGAGCGCTTTACGACGGCCATAGACCCGGAGGTGGCCATTCGTAAGTACAATCACTGTATCATTCTGGGTGATCCGGGCGCTGGGAAGACCACGCTGCTGAAATACCTGGCCACAAAATCAATCGAGAACCAGCTCCTTGATCTGCCCGCGCTGCCCCTGTATATCCGCCTGAATGCCTTCGCGGCCTCCGGTTATGACGATATTTTAGCGTTCGCGGCAGCTACCTGGGCCAGCGATTACAAGCACTACGATATCTCTAAAGAAGAGGCCCTGGCGTACATCAAGGACCAGGTGGCGCAGGGCAACATCCTCCTGTTGCTGGATGCGCTGGATGAAGCGGCGATTGGCGAAACCGTCGAGGCGGCGGAGGCCTCGTATAGACGTGTTGC
>JBDTHH010000755.1:0-2668 GCA_039937055.1 Ktedonobacteraceae bacterium
CCGCGTAGAGGCCGGGTCTTGCGCGATATAATGGCACACTTTGATGAGAGTTAATCATCCGGATAGCATAAACACTAAAATTGAGCCTTATGGACGTTTCAACTACGTCACTAAGATCGCATCCAGCAATGATATTCGCTGCGTATAGTACATAGAAGCAACATTCCAGAGAGCGGCAGAGAGTAGGCAGCTCTGCCTTTTTCTATACTGCGAGGTGCCTCTGGGGTGCGTAACTTTTCAATTGCCCAGGTAGCTCATTGGCCCTCTTGTCTTAGCAAGAGATATAATTTGTTATACAAAGAAGCATATAGAAGCGTCTTGATATAGCATCTGGATAAGGAAATAGTACCAGTCATCTGCGCATCACTCTTGTAGAGATAAAGATACGCGGTACACTATTTTCCAGCGTAGATGGGAGAAAACTAACTTCCTTATCCAGAGTTTTTTTCTGGCCTTTTTTCTGCGTTTTGCGCAGATCTATCAAAGAAGGTTTCTCCTATGGTGGCAAGCTTGACAGTAAGTAGTCACAGGAGCGCTCATGGGTGCCTCCACAGTTGGAGGGGCGGACCACAGGAGAATGGTATGTACACTTGTAGAATAGAAATACATAGGACAGCAGTAGTATGAAGAAGGACACAGAGGGTCAGTAGGAATATATTGATCAGGCTGACCTTCCCCAGGCGAGGTGCGGAAAATGGACGACAAGGGTCGGCGCCGCTCAAAATTGCGGAGCCATGAGCGGCAGCGCGTTGGTACAAAGAGCTATAGGCAGCGCATTGGCACATTTCTCAGTACACATAAAAAGTCTCTTTTTACGGCCGGGCTGCTCGCGGTGATGATGGTGCTCCTCTTTGGCATTTTCAGCCAATTTCAGGCACCCCCGACAAGTTCGCCACCAGGAGGGGTGACCTCCATTGATTACACCACATTTGTGAACCAGGTAAAAGCTAACAATGTGCTGGCGGTAACTACGCAAAATGGCGCCATCAATGCGTTACTGGTGGCTCCGATGTCACACGGCCAGGCCCCTACCCTTGCGGCGGGAAACGGGACCTCCGATAAATTTGCTGGCGATATCGCTACCTGGAACCGCTATGTGGCTGCCGGGTATTCGTACTGGCCCAGCACGACTACCTCGACGCCGATTGACCCGGCACGCACGGTCTATACCCGTTTTCCCGTGGCTGGCGACCCAGGGCTTCTGCCTTTGCTGGTCAGCAAGCGTGTTGTGGTCAACACGCTGCCTACCAGCACGACGCCGTTCTGGCTTGATCTCCTCTGGAAGTTGGCGCCTTTTGTGTTCTTCGGGCTGCTCCTTGCCTTGATGCTCGCCTCTCGCGGCAATGGGCGTTCGATGCGTTCCATGGATGAGCGGATTAGCCAGCTTAGCAAGAGCCGTGTGCGCCGTTTTGAACGCGCCAAAGAGCAACCCCAATCCACACCTCACTCTTCGCCAAAGCCAGAAAAGCCCATGCTAGCAAGGCCCACGTCTATGCGCCCGGCAGGACAGACACTCGCTCCACAGGTCAATGTAGCGCCACCTGTAACCTTTGCCGATGTGGCAGGTATCGACGAAGTGCGCGTGGAACTGGAAGAGATCGTCCAATTTCTACGCAGCCCGGAGCGCTTTAACCGCCTGGGCGCACGTATCCCTCGCGGCGCATTGCTTGTTGGCGCGCCCGGAACCGGCAAGACGCTGCTGGCGAAGGCCGTGGCAGGCGAGGCTGGCGTACCCTTCTTCAGTATGAGCGCATCCGAGTTCGTCGAGATGTTTGTAGGTGTGGGCGCCAGTCGCGTGCGCGACCTGTTCAACCAGGCACGCAAAGCTGCGCCATGCGTCATCTTCATTGATGAGATTGACGCTGTGGGCCGCAAACGCTCGATACGCATGACAAACAATGACGAGCGCGATCAAACCCTCAACCAGTTGCTGGTCGAACTCGATGGTTTTGATGAACGCCAGGCTGTTGTGGTGCTGGCCGCCACGAACCGCGTGGACATCCTGGATAAGGCCCTGCTGCGCCCCGGTCGCTTTGACCGGCATATCAATGTCTCGCTGCCTGACCGCGCTGGACGTGAAGCGATCATGCTGGTGCATACGCGCAAGACACCACTACATGAAGAGGTAGACCTGGGTCGCCTGGCACGGATGACCACCGGTATGAGTGGTGCCGATCTGGCTAACCTCGTGAACGAGGCAGCTCTGGGCGCGGCACGGCGCGACCTGGATTGCCTGACGCACGAGTGCTTCGAGGAGGCGCTCTCTCGCGTACAGCTCGGCGCCCTGCGGCCCCTGGTGATGAGCGAACACGAGCGGCGCATCATCGCCTTCCACGAAGGCGGCCATGCCCTGGTCGCCCGGCACCTGCCCGAATCCGATACGGTCAACTGCGTGACGATTCTGCCACGCGGACAGAGCCTGGGCGTGACGCAATTTATCGCCGAAGAGGACCGCTACAACTACAGTCGCCAGTTCCTGATGACGCGCATCGCCGTTGGGCTGGGCGGGCGTGTGGCCGAAGAGCTGACCTTTGGTCCGGAGCATGTGACAACGGGGGCCGAGAATGATCTCCAGGTGGTCACAGACCTGGCGCACCGCATGGTGACGCGCTGGGGCATGAGCGAGCAGGTTGGCATCGTCTACACCGACTATCGCGCCGATATGGGC
>JBDTHH010000756.1:0-3370 GCA_039937055.1 Ktedonobacteraceae bacterium
CAGGTCATCAACGCCTCGAACAACAGTAGCGGAGGAGGGATGCTCTCGGATGGCACCCATTTGCAGGCCTCCCTCTATAACTGGCAGACAGGTTCCTGGGATACCATGAGCCAGCCGCCTACGATTAGTCCGACCAACCTGCGCCCATATATGAGTCCGGAGGGCCGTATCTTGCTGCAACTGGGCAACCAGGACCCGACATTAGGCACAGTGCTCTTTGGCAAACCTTTACTGGGACTACAAATCACCGCTCCATAGGCGCAAACTATAGAGGAGGGAAGACCGTGTCCACAGCCGCGGCGCAGAATACACAGAATGCCAGCAACGTGATCATCAAGGTAGAACACATCTATAAGCGCTATCGCAACGTTGATGCCTTGAAAGACCTCAGCCTGGAGATACCGGCGGGATCAATTTATGGCTTGATTGGTTCCAATGGGGCGGGGAAGACCACGCTCCTGCGTATCCTGGCGGCTCTGCTGCCGCCGAGCGCCGGGACAGTCTGGTTCGGGAAGGACGAAGTGAGCAAGGCGCCGGCCGCTGTCCAGCGCAAGATTGGCTACATGCCGGATTTCTTTGGCGTCTATTCAGATCTCAGTTCGGCCGAATACCTCGAATTTTACGCGGGCATTCACCGCGTGCCCCGCCAGAAGCGGGCGCGTGTCATCAATGATTTGTTAGAGTTAGTCGATCTCACCTCGAAGCGAGATGCGCTCGTCGAGACCTTATCGCGCGGCATGAAGCAGCGGCTCTGCCTGGCACGAGCGCTCGTGCATGATCCCGATGTGTTGTTGCTGGATGAGCCGGCCTCTGGCCTTGACCCCCGCGCGCGCGTGGAGCTGCGCGAACTGCTACGCACATTGCAGGGGCTGGGCAAGACTATCATTATCAGTTCGCATATCCTGCTTGAGTTGGCAGAGATGTGTACGGATATCGCTATTATCCAGGGAGGACGCCTTGTTGTGGCGGGAGATGTGGCAGAGGTCTCGCAGCAGAGGGGGCGGGGACGCCAGCTTGAGATACGCGCTCTGGGGAATATATCTGATACAATAGAAGTACTCAAGGGGATGGCAGGGATCAGTAATGTCGTAGCGACGAACGGCGAGGGAGAACTGATCCAGCTTGAATTCCTGGGCGATGACCAGGCCTTGCAGCAGTTGCTCGCCGACCTGATTGGACGTGGACTGCCCATCGTTTCCTTCGCGCCGCGCAGCAGCGGTGGTCGCCTGGAGGACGTTTTCATGAATGTCACGGAAGGAGGAAGCCCCACATGACCTTTGTCGCCTTGCTCTCGAAAGAATTGCGCCAGCGTTTCCGGCGCGAGCGCCTTATCTGGCTGATCGTCATTTACCTGCTGGTGATGGGCCTGCTGGGCTTCTTCCTGCTTCAGCAGCTTACCTCCAGCAGTGCGCGTACCACGCTGAGCCAGGTGGGCATAGAACTGTATGGCCTGTTTGTGATTGTGCAGCTTTTTCTGATTATGTTTATCGCGCCGGCATTTACCGCGACGACCATTAATGGGGAGAAGGAGCGGCAGACCTTTGACCTGCTGTTATGTTCGCGGCTGACGCCCTTTTCGCTGCTTGGTGCGAAGCTAATATCCGGGCTGGCAACGGTCTTCGTGCTGATCATGGCCTCGCTGCCTTTCTTCAGCCTGATCTTCTTTTTCGGAGGTGTGGCGCCAGGCCAGGTCATCAGCGCATTCCTGGTGATGCTCTCCACGGCCCTGATGACAGGTATGTTTGGCCTGTTCTGGTCAGCGGTCCTGCGGCGGCCGCAAGTATCGACGGCGCTCTCGTACGTATTCTGCGTAGCCTGGCTCTTTACGCCATGGATCATGGTGATCCTTTTTCGGGTCACGTTGTTTTTTGCGCAGCAGAGTTCCGCAGTGCTTCTGTGGAATCCAATTGAAGCCATACTCAGTACGTTTATAACGGCAGCGCCGTTTGCCTCGGTTCCGATAGGCACTATGCAGATCGCGCCCTGGCTCATATATGTATTGGCGAATGTCGTGATATCTGCGGTGCTCTTCCGTATCAGTATGGTCGTTGTCAGACCGCATCCAATGCTTCCTCCGCCGGCGCGTATGCCGGTACAGGGACCTGCGATCAGCCAGGGATCGGTGAAGGCCTGACCTGAGAGGCCGAACATATAAGAAAGGCGAAAGGGCATGGCAAGCATCACACCAACACCGCCCCGCGTGGCGCAGGTACGCCAGGAGAGTGTCGATGGCAAGCGACTGATAGAGGCGCTACGCCCGTGGCGCCGGCGGCTGGCCATACACAGGGTACTGCGCTGGAGCGCGAGCGGGCTGGTAGTGGGGCTGCTGCTGGCCGGCCTGCTGTTGTTGATTTCGCGGCTCGTGCCCTGGGCTACGGCCCTCGCGTGGGCTGGAGGTGTGGCCGGAGCCTGCCTGCTGTGCGGGCTGGCGCTGGCGCTCTGGCGGCGTCCTTCCCTGGCGCGCACCGCGCGCCTGGTGGACCGGCAACTCTCGCTGCAAGACCGGCTGGGTACGGCCTGGGAGTTGCGCGCGGAGTCGGCCCCGCTGCCCGTGTTGCAGCGGCGCGACGCCCTCAAGCAGTTGAGCGCGCATACTCCCGCCAGGAGCATCACGCTGCGGCCGCGCCGCTCCTTCCTGCTGACCCTTGGCATCGTTGTGCTTGTGCTGGCCTTGCTGGTTCTGCTGCCCAACCCCATGGTGACAGTGCTCCAGCAGCAAGCAGCCTTCCAGGCACGCGTCGCGAAGCAGGTTGCCGTCATTGATCACCTGCGCCAGACCATTAACCAGCAGGCCAATATCCCGGATCAGCAGCGCAAGCAGATAGACCAGATCTTACACGACACCGAGACCAAACTCAAGAACGCCAAAAACGAGACGGAGGCGCAGCAAATCCTGGCCCAGGCGCAGGCAAAGCTCAACCAACTGCGCAACGCGCAGGCGGCGAACCAGGCACAGGCGCGCACCTCCGCCGGTTCGACGCTCCAGGGGAGCAGCAATCCCAGCTTGAACGCTACGGGCCAGGCGCTGAGCAAGGGTGATAGCCAGCAGCTCAAGAGTTCGCTGCAGAGCCTCGCGAGCCAGGTCAGCAAGATGACGCCCGCCCAGCGCGCGCAACTGGCGCGGCAGATTGAGCAGGCCGCCAACCAGGCCAGCAAGGACCCCAGGTTGCAGGCCGCGCTGCACCAGCTCGCTAAAGCCGTCGCCGATGGGAACGCCAGCGAGATCAACGATGCCGCCAACGCCGTGCAGTCCGCGCTGGACCAGGGAACAGCGTCGCAGGCGCAATCTCAAGGCGTCGATCAAGCCTCGCAGGGACTCCAACAGGCGGCCAATAATATCGCATCCTCGACCGACGGCACGAACAGCCAG
>JBDTHH010000757.1:0-3604 GCA_039937055.1 Ktedonobacteraceae bacterium
CCCAAACTGGCCTGGCTCAAACGCCATGAGCCTGAAGTCTGGCACAAAACGCGCTACTTCCTGATGGCCAGTTCCTTTATAGTGCAGCGGCTCACGGGCGAGTATGTGCTGGACCACCACTCGGCCAGTCAATGCGATCCGCTCTACGATCTCAAAGAACGGCGCTGGATCACTGAGTGGGCCGCCGAGATCGCCCCCGGACTGGCCCTGCCGCGTTTGCTCTGGCCGACGGAGGTCGCGGGTACGATTACATCCGCCGCCGCCGAGGCTACCGGCCTGCCTGTGGGCACGCCTGTGGCTGCCGGGACCATCGACGCCTGGTCCGAGGCGCTGAGCGGCGGGGTGCGCCAGGCTGGCGATCTGATGCTGATGTACGGTACAACGATGTTTATGGTGCAGGTGCAAAACGCGGCCCTGGTGCATCCCAAGCTGTGGAGTACCGCCGGGGTCCTCCCCAATACCTATACCCTGGCGGCGGGCATGGCCACCTCGGGGGCGCTCACTGGCTGGTTCAGATATATGGTTGGCGAACTGCCGTATGCCACGCTTTTACAGGAGGCGGCCGAGGTCGCCGCCGGCGCGGATGGACTGGTCGTCCTGCCCTACTTCGCGGGCGAGCGTACGCCCTTGTTTGACCCCAGGGCGCGCGGCATCATCTGCGGTCTGACCCTCCGCCATGGGCGCGGTCACCTCTACCGGGCGCTACTCGAAGCCACGGCCTATGGTGTGCGCCACATTCTGGAGGTCATGCATGCCAGTGGCGGCACAAATCAGCGCTTAGTTGCCGTAGGAGGAGGCACGAAAGGCGGACTCTGGACGCAGATCGTCTCGGACGTGACCGGCCTGCCACAAGAGCTGCCCAATGAGACTATCGGCGCCTGTTACGGCGATGCGCTGATGGCGGCCATTGCCGTTGGCCTGGCCACGCCAGATGCCTCGTGGAATCCTATCGCGACCATCGTTGAGCCACGCAGCGACACCCGCGCAATCTATCACACGCTCTACGATGTATACCGCCAACTCTATCCGGCCACGCTCACCCAGGTCCATCAATTGGCGGATATGCAGGGAGGCTGAGGGTAATGTACGTAGACGAGCAGGGCACTCCATGTCCTGCTCTATAGCTCCTTAACGCGTTTTTCTCTTTCCAGAGGAAGAAGTCCTTCTCTAGAAGGATGAACTGCCATCATCCACGAGGCGATTCTCCTTCTTATCAGAGGAGTTGATCCTGTGAAAAAAAGCCATCAATTGTGTGTCTAATAGGCGAATGTAGTCTCTGCCATATTGACCATTTTCCAACCTGTCAAAGAGATGAATGGGAAGATCCTGCGCTATCTCAGTACTACACGAGCCAGCAGCCAGAGCAATGGCTGCGACCGTATCCACATCACCTGAAAACTGAATGCATGTTTTCAACAAATCCCCCATAGTATCGCATCTGGTAAGAGCAGTCACCGCAGCCTGCACGCTCATCCATCCCTGGGACTTTACTTTGTCCGTCCAGGGACTTGCCCAGCGGCCAGGCACCTGTTCTTCCAGGAAAGCACCAAGTTCAGATTTGGGACCCAGGTGGTAGAGAAAATAGTGCGTCATGAGTGCGGCTACGACTGCCGCATTGATGCCATTGGGCGTGTTATGCGTTAGAGCAGCTTGAATAGTACAACGCTCGATTACCAGAGAAATGGTTGGATAGATACCAATTGGCGCAGCGCGCATCGCTGCGCCACTCTTCTCGCTGCCTGGGTTGATATCTTTGAGAAACTGCTCGCCATCACGTACATGCTCTAAAAAGTGGTAGAAACCGGTGGCGTATCCCCTCCTGGGATCGCGCTGAAAGACCTCGACAAACTTGTGTGCCAGCACTGCTGGCTGCCAGGGTTCGCCCGAAACAATGGTTTCAGCAATGGCCAGGCTCATTTGGGTGTCATCGGTATAGCAACCGGGCTGGATGTTATGCCTGGGATGTTTCACATAACGGGAAAGGTTGTTCTGCTGGCGAATCATCTCTGAATCTGCATATTCAAAGCCGGCTCCATAGGCATCGCCAATAGCCAGTTCAAGTAACATATGATATGCACTCCTCTCTCAGATTGTGAAGCCGCTTCCATCATGCAGCGATTTCTGCCAATGTGTACTAGTCACGGTGAGCGACTCACCCTTTGACATCCACCTGCCTGTATGATAGCATTTCTGTATCAACCTGGTCGTGAGGGTGAGATCACCATGCACAACTCCAGAGGTAGGCATAGTAGCATGCCGAAACCAGGAAGATGCGATAAGGAAGGCTAATGGATACTCTACAGACATTCTATGGACCAAATGCAGGCTATGTCCTTGAATTATATGAACGTTATCAACAAGACCCCAACGCGGTAGACGCGGCAACGCGGGAGATGTTTGCCCACTGGATGCCCTCGCAGGAGGAGATGTCAGGAGAGGTTGCCGCTGGACAGTATGCTCAAGCTCCTCAGGTCGCGCGCATCGTAGCGACCTCTGCCCTGGCACATGCTATTCGCGAGCGCGGCCACCTGGGCGCGCATCTCGACCCCCTGGGTACCGCGCCTCTGGGCGACCCGGCGCTCTTAGAGGAGACGCATGGCCTGCGCGCTGAAGATCTTGCGCATCTGCCGGCCAGCATTATCGGAGGACATGCTGGCGAGGGGGTGAGCAATGCCCTGGAGGCTGTTGCGGCTCTGCGGGCGATGTACTCTGGCACGATCAGCTATGAATTTGATCAGGTGAAGAGTGCCAAAGAGCGCCGCTGGCTGCGCGATGCCGTGGGCCTGCACTGGTATCATGAGACGCCCAATAAGGCCGCCAGTCGCAAGCTGCTGCAACGGCTCACCCAGGTGGAGGTGTTTGAGCGCTTTCTGCAGCAGACATACCCCGGTCAGAAGCGCTTCTCGATTGAGGGGACCGATGCGCTGGTGCCGATGCTGGATGAGATCGCTGAGGGGGCCATCGAGTCGGAGACGCACGAGCTGATTATCGGTATGGCCCATCGCGGTCGCCTGAACGTGCTGGCCCATGTGCTGGGCAAAGCGTATACGACGGTCCTCTCTGAGTTTGCCCATACTAAGCACGAGGAGGGCGTGCCCCTGACGGATACCTTCGGCTTCGGCTGGACCGGCGACGTGAAGTACCACCTGGGCGCTGAACACGTGCTTGGCACCGTTGGCCTGCGCGTCATCCTGACCCCCAATCCGAGCCACCTGGAATTTGTGAACCCGGTGGTCGAGGGCATGACGCGCGCTTCGCAGGAGACCTGCGATACAGCGGGTGTGCCAGCGCAGGATGTGGACCGCACGCTGCCCGTGCTGATTCATGGTGACGCGGCTTTCCCTGGCGAGGGCATTGTGGCCGAGACCCTGAACCTGTGGCAGTTGAAAGGTTACTCGGTCGGTGGGACCATCCATATTATTGTGAACAACCAGCTTGGCTTCACCACTGATCCCCAGGAGAGTCGCTCCACGCATTTCGCCAGTGACCTGGCCAAGGGCTTTGAGGTGCCGATCATCCATGTAAATGCCGATGACCCCGAGGCGGCCCTCATCGCCACCCGCCTGGCCTTTGGCTATCGCGACGAGTTCCACAAGGATATTCT